>BEHT01000055.1 GCA_002898575.1 bacterium HR17 | reverse complement strand
CAGACGGCATCGCTACCATGTCCTCGCTTGGTGGTTCCCTCTCTCCCCACCTCAAGGGGTAACTGGAAGGACCAACCAGCAGGCAATATTGCCAACGAAGTTGAGCGAGAGAAAAGATGGGAAAGCCCAAAGACAAGGGATGATAAGCGCTACCACCAACGCTGCCTTATTAGCCTTTACCTGACAATTTGACCACCTTGCTCCCGCCATTGCCCCTCACCTGTCTTACGGAGATTGCCTTGCCGCTCTCATTTATAACATGTCCTTCCAAAGAACTCAACAGCCGAAGTTTGAGAGGCAATGGGACGGTTTCCCGCAAAGGCTCCAGGCGGTCATCAAAGCAATCGTTTGCCCTTTAGGCAACGCCCCT
The DNA here is from genome assembly GCA_002898575.1 of bacterium HR17. Classification (NCBI taxonomy): domain Bacteria; phylum Candidatus Fervidibacterota; class Fervidibacteria; order Fervidibacterales; family Fervidibacteraceae; genus Fervidibacter; species Candidatus Fervidibacter japonicus. Next base: position 13,093 of record BEHT01000055.1, on the reverse strand, counting down.
GCTACTGGCTTGAGGAACTACCAACCCATCTCCGTAGAGAAAAACAGGTCACAACTTCGCTGCCGACGGGGCAGGGTGCCCAAAAGGCAAAGAGTGACAACAGCAAGGAAGAGCGTGCTTCTCCTCCGCGTCCTTTATCCTGCCCGCTTGCGGTCTAGGCTTAGTTTCGTTGGCGGCACTCCCTCAGCCGCTTGGCAAGAGGCTTGAGGTCAAAGGACCTGCGGTAACGGGTGACGATGTCACCAGTCTAACCCCATTGGGACACATCACAGTGAAAAGGAGTGGATGGGCGCATGGAGGGCGATGGTGCCAGTCACGATCAGTGGGTGGACCGATGGCTTGCCATCGCTTATGCGCTGTTGTTTGCGGCGGTTGCCCCCTTGGGGGGTTACCTCAACCTGTTTTTGCAGCGATGCGGGTTGACCGACAGCCAAATCGGCACGGTCACCGCCGTGATGTCCCTTATGGGCGTTATTGCCCCGCCGCTATGGGGCTATTGGAGCGACCGTTGGCACAACCGCCGAACACCCATCGCCCTCGCCGCGTTAGGCTCTGCACTCACATTTCTCGCCTTCTTCAGTGGGACATTCCCGACGGTATTGGTGGTCGGAGCCTTTTTTGCTTTTTTCAACAGCCCGCTCGTCCCGCTGCTGGATGCCTTCGCGTTGGAACGGCTGGGCAACACCCGAGAGCGTTACGGACCGTTACGGGCATGGGGCTCTTGGGGGTTCGTCGCCATGATGCTGTTGTTCGGCATAGCGCTTAAACCCAACGGGGATAAGGCGGCGCTGGTGCCTGTTTTGGGTTCTTTTGTCGCATTGCGGATGGCGCTGTTCACCATCGCGTGGCGGTTGCCGCCCAACGGCGCCCGCCAACGCAGCGGCACCAGCGATTGGCGCATCTTGCGCGATTTGTTCACTGAACGCGCGTGGTGTCTTTTTCTGCTCGTCTCGCTGTTAAGCACCGTCGGCAACGGCGCTTTCTATGCCTTCTTCCCCCTTTATCTCAGCCGCAACGGCGTCGGCGACAACTGGCAGGGTTACTTTTGGGTCGTCGCGGTGCTGGCAGAAATCGCCTTCATGGCGTGGTTAGCGGAACCGCTGACAAAGCGCCTCGGTTTGAAGGGTGTGATGTTGTTGGGCATTGCCGGGCGGATGGTGCGCTACGGCGCCTACGCGTTTGCGCTGCCGTTATCGGCGTTGGTGGCGTTGCAATTGTTGCACGCGCTGACTTTTGCTGCCGTCCACACCGCGTCAGTGGCGTGGGTGAGTTTGGCAGCACCCCCTAACGGACGAGCACTCGCCCAAGCGCTCTACGCCAGTGTCTTGATGGGCGTCGGTAACGCTATAGGTGCGCAGCTAGGCGGTTGGCTCAGCGAGCATTGGAACATCCACGCGATGTTCGGCTTCGCTGCGGCGATGAACGCTATAGCGTTGGTGCTGGGACACTGTTGGCTGCAAGAGCCACACGCAGCGGCTATCACAACCGCTGCCCCTGAATCTGCAAGGAGGGACGCGTGATGGCACCGCTACGGATTGCCCTTGTCGGTGCCGGCAACATCGCCGGCGCCCACCTGCGAGCGTATCAACAAGTCGCCGACGCTGAGGTCATCGCTGTCGCTGACATCGTGCCGGAGCGGGCAAAAGCCGTCGCTGAGCGGTGGGGTATCTCCAAGTGGTTCGCTGACTACCGCGAAGCGGTGGGATGGCAAGCGGTGGACGCAGTGGACATTTGCACACCCCACGCGGCTCACGCGCCGGTCGCCCTCGCCGCCTTGCGTGCGGGCAAGCATGTTCTGGTGGAGAAACCGATGGCATCCCGCCTGAAAGACGCGGTGGCGATGGTGCGGGCTGCCCAGCAGGCAGGTAAGGTCCTCTTTTGCGGCATTAAAAGCCGCTGGGCGCCTTCAACTCAACGGCTCAAGCAGTTTATCGCCAGCGGTGTGTTGGGCGACTTGTATTTCGTTGAGATCGTCGCCACACGCCGACGGGGCATTCCCGGCGCCAGTTTCACCCGTCGCGCCACCGCCGGAGGCGGCGTTGTCTTGGACTTGGGCGTTTACCTTGTGGACACGCTGCTTTACCTGCTGGACTTTCCGCAGCCGCTGACCTGTTCAGCGTTTGCCGGTGGCTTTTTGGGGCACCGACGCGACGCCGTCGTGCATGGTGGATGGCATTGGAACCCCGATGCATTTGAAGTGGAGGATTTCGGCGCGGCGTTTCTGCGGTTCGCTAACGGGGTGGCAGCGGTCATCAAGGTGTGCTGGGCTGCTCACACGGACAGTTTGGGCACTTCTTTCCTGCTGGGCACCAAGGGCGGGCTGAAACTGGGTAACCCACCGGAATGGTTTTTTGACTGTCACGGCTACATGGCAACTGCAACTTTGCCAGCACCCAGCAGCGACGGCGACGGGTTCGTGCAGGAAATCCGCTTTTTCGTGGAGGCAGTGCGCAACGGGACGCCACCGCCCGTCCGCCCCGAAGAAGCCTTGACCGTTCAAGCGGTCTTGGAGTCCATCTACCGCTCGGCGCAGCGCGGGCGCGAAGTGGCGGTCACCGTCCCAACCGTGTAGGTTCATCGCATTTTGGGCAAAGGTTCACGCGCCTTAGGGCAAAACGCGCCCTTGCTCAGTGCGCCAAAGTTTGTGGGACGGAGGTGTTGAACGCAATGGCTTTGCGGACGGTGCGGGATGTTGAAGTAGACGGCAAGCGGGTTCTGGTCCGCGTGGACTTCAATGTGCCCATTGAAAACGGCAAGGTGTTGGACGACTGGCGGCTGCGCGCAACGCTGCCGACCATCCGCTACCTACTGGAGCGGCGCGCCAAAGTCGTCCTTGTCTCCCATCTCGGTCGCCCGAAGGGACAACGCGACCCACGGTTTTCCCTCCGCCCCGTCGCCCAGCGGCTCAGCGAATTGCTGGGTCAACCGGTGCACTTTGCCGATGATTGCGTCGGCGAGGTGGCAGAGCGCGCTGTCGCCGCATTGCAACCGGGCGAAGTGTTGCTGTTAGAAAACCTGCGCTTCCATGCGGGCGAAGAAGCCGATGATGACGCCTTTGCGCAACACTTGGCGCGGTTGGGCGATGTGTTCGTCAATGACGCGTTCGGTGCCGCCCATCGCGCTCACGCGTCTGTCCACGCCATCACCCGGTTCTTGCCGTCTTTCGCTGGCTTGCTGATGGAGCGAGAAGTGACACAGTTGAGCCAATTGCTGGAAGCCCCTGAAAAGCCTTTCGTGGCGGTGCTAGGCGGTGCAAAGGTGTCCGACAAAATCGGCGTCATTCGCAACTTGCTGACGAAAGTGGACGCTTTGCTTATCGGTGGGGCAATGGCATTCACTTTCCTAAAAGCGCAAGGCTATGAGACGGGCAAGTCGCTGGTAGAAGCGGACAAACTGGACTTGGCAAGGGCTCTCTTGGACGAAGCGCAGGCAAAGGGCGTGGGCTTGATGCTGCCTGTTGATGTCGTCGTAGCAGATAGCGATGCGGAAGACGCCGCAGTGCAGGTCGTCCCAGCAACCCGCATGCCCACCGACAAAGCAGGCTACGATATCGGTCCGGAAACGGCGCGCCTGTTCGCCGAACGCATCCGCACGGCAAAGACCGTCTTCTGGAACGGACCGATGGGGCGATTTGAACGGGCACCGTTCAAGGCGGGCACGAAAGCCGTCGCCGAAGCGCTGGCGGCTTGCCCCGGCACGACGGTCGTCGGGGGCGGTGAAACAGCCGCCGCCGCCTTTGAGTTCGGTATCGCCGACAAAGTAACCCATGTCTCCACCGGTGGCGGCGCCGCCTTGGAGTTGTTGGAAGGGCGTGAGTTGCCCGGCGTCGTCGTTTTAATGCGTTAATGCGATAAAACCTTTGCGGGAGGTGATCGCACCGTGGCGTTTCGGATTGCCGAGATGTCAGTGACGCCATCGCCGTTGCGCCCTGGTGTTTTTGCCCACGCGCGCTGTCGCGTGGAAGCCGATGTAGAGGTGCGCCGCGTCTATGCGATGCTGCCTGATGGCTCCACCGTTGAGTTTCAGCGCATCAACCCGACGGAGTTTGAGTTGACCCAGCAAGTGCCTTGGGACGCCCCAACCGGCACTTACCCTGTCACCATCATCGCTGAAGCAGTCAGCGGCGAACGCACCTTCGCGACAGCGACCATCAACATCGCTTAACTCACTTTGATCGTGGCAGGGCATTTGAGGATAGGAGCCGCTACCGAGGGCGTGCCGGTGGGTTTTTGAAGATTGGCTTTGAGCATGGCAGCGCCGTGTTTGCCGCCAAGCCTCACACGCTTCCGGCTACGAGGAGCGCTGCTTGGAGGGAGAGCGTGCCTTCGTAAAGTGCCCGTCCGATGATGCACCCGCAAACGCCCAGCGGCTCCAACGCTTTCAACTGCTGCACCTGTTCTATCGTCGTCACGCCCCCAGATGCGATGACTTGTGCCCGCACCGTTTCGGCAAATTGGGCGACGGTGTCCAAATTCGGTGCGGTCAACATGCCATCCCGTAGGATGTCCGTGTAGATGAACCACACAACACCCGCTTCGCGCAACCGCTTGCCGACTTCCAGCGGGGACAACGCCGCCGTTTCGGTCCACCCCTGCACCGCCACTTTACCGTCGCGGACATCAATAGCGACAGCGACACGCTCTGCGCCGAAGTGTTTGACGGCTTCGTAAGCCAGCAAGGGTTGACGGATGGCTGCCGTGCCCAACACGACGCGCCGCGCGCCCAAGCCCAACAAGCGCTCTATCGTCGGCAACGCCCGAACGCCACCGCCGACTTGCACGGCGCATCGCACCGCACGGCAAATCGCCGCGATCACTTCAAGGTTGCGCAGTTCACCTGCTTGAGCGCCGTCCAAGTCGACGACATGCACCCATTGCGCCCCTTCGGATTCAAATTGCCGTGCGGTCAAAACAGGGTCATCGCTGTAAACCGTCACGGCATCGTAGCGTCCCTGCCGCAACCGCACGACTTGCCCTTGCAAAAGGTCAATGGCAGGGAAAACGATGAACGCCATCCGAGTCCCTCCAACAGCGTGTTGCCTTGCGGTGTGCGAACGGCTCAGGTGCTTTCCTTCGCCAACTCGTTTGCCCGTTGAAAGGCAGCGGCAACCGCTTCTATCACAGCGCCGCGAAAAGCGTGCCGCTCCAGCACGGACAACGCTGCAATCGTCGTGCCAGCAGGTGAAGTCACCATGTCCTTGAGTTCGCCGGGGTGCTTACCTGTTTTCAGTAACATCTTGGCAGCCCCCAACAGGGTCTGCGCCGCCAATCGCAATGCGATGTCGCGGGGCAACCCCGCTTGCACGCCGGCATCCGCCAACGCTTCAGCGAACACAAAGACATACGCTGGTCCGCTGCCAGACAGCGCCGTCACAGCGTCCAGCAATTTTTCGGGCACATCCACGACGATGCCGACAGCGGAAAAAATGGCGTGAGCGATGTGGCGGTGCGTTTCAGTTGCATGGGTGCCCAACGCGACAGCACTTGCCCCAGCCAGCACTTGTGCGGGCGTGTTGGGCATCACCCGCACGACGGGTGTCATCGCAGGCAACGCCGCTTCTATGCGCGCGATGGGGATGCCTGCGGCGATAGAGATGATGCAGTGGCGCTGTGGGACGATAACAGGTGCGATGTCCGCCAACACTTCCCCTATCACCTGCGGCTTAACACAGAGCAGCACGATGTCACTTCGCCGCACCGCCGCTTTGTTGTCCGTTGTCCCCTGCACCCCCAATGTGGCGGCGGGCTCCAACCGTCCTGCGTCCACATCAGCGGCGACAATTTGCTCAGCCGTCATCGCTTTGCTTTGCAACAGCCCGCGCATGAGCGCGCTGCCCATTGCCCCCACACCGATGATCGCCAGCGTTTTATCGCTCAAGATGTCGCTCATCGCCGTCACGCTCCTCAACGCGCGACCGCCAGCAACTTTAGCACGCACCGACGCCCATAAAAATGTGACGGGGCACAGTGGACTGCGCCCCGCCTTTTTACCCCTTGCGACGACGCCCTTTGTGCCATCGGTTGACTTACGGCGTCGGGTCAGGATAGCGCCCGTTCCACCACCGATTGTCCTGCATGACAGTGTCCACGCGGAACCATTTGGCATGCCCGTCGCAAAAGGCGAAATTGGCACCGTCAAAGTGGCGGTCGTGGGGGATGCTCCAGCGCCCACCGCTGCTGGGTGCGTTCGGTCCCGGACCGCTACGGCAAGGTGGCAGAACAGGCGGGTCAATACTGTAACCGTGATTGTGCAAACAGTCAAGGTTGGTGAAGTCGGGGTCGGTGGGTTCATCGTTGTCGCATTGCCGTGTTCCCGTGCCACGGCTGTCGGCAACGGCAATGGTGTTGGCAGGCGCTTGGATTTGGCTTTCCGTCACGGGCACATTCCAACAGTTCGCCCGCGAGTTGCCCAAATACTGGTAGTTGTAGCCGTAGACGATATTGCGCCCTGCTTGACCGAAAGCAAACTTGCGCGGCACGGTCGGGCAAACGAACAGTTGGGCGTTTTTGGTGTAGGCGTAAATCTGGTCATACCAGCGAAAATACATCGGGTAGCCGCTGGGGTCAGGCGCAAACGGTCCCGACGAATACATCGGGTAGGCTTCCCAATCGGCGACATACATCGCCATCGCCATCCCCTGCTGCCGCACATTGCTCAGGCAGGAAATTTGTCGCGCCTTTTCGCGAGCGCGGCTGAACACGGGGAACAGAATCGCCGCCAAGATGGCGACGATGGCAATCACCACGAGCAACTCAATCAGCGTAAACCCACGCTGACGCATTCGTGGACCTCCTTTCCCTCAGAATCAGAATTCAAAGCCGCCGATGAACCGCAGCAGCGTATCGCTGCGTTTGTTCAAACCGAGGGCAACGCCCACCAGCAGGCGTGACCGGTAGTTAGCGTCCAACACGACGGTCGGACCGACCCAATAGGTGTGGTCATGCAAGTTGGCGAAAGCTTCCGCACCCAACCACACCTTGCGGTTGAGCCGCTGGCTGTAGCCGAGATGCGGCACCCACTCCCATTCGTGTCCGCCACCTAGTTCGCGTTCCGCCGTTAGGTCCAAATTGACGACGCGCCCGTTGCCGTAGCGCGACAGCAGTAACTTGCCTTCAAACTCCCATTCACCACCGTCGCGGACAAGTTCCAAGTAGGTGCCCGTCAGCCAACGGTCGTTGCGGAAGCGGTTAAAGGCGATGCGGTTCGCTAACTTCCACCCGTGTAAGCGCCAACCGCGTCTTTGCTCCTTGCTGAAAATCAAGTAGGGTGACAGCGTCCAGCGTTCAGTGACGCCGAACTCAAACTCCGCCAAGTGTTCACCTTCGTCCGCTTCGGGTTGCCAAGTGAGCCAAGGCTCATATTCGCGTTCGCCCCGAAACGCCGTCGCCGCACCATATTGCCAGACGAAGTTGCGTTTGTGAGCGAACGCGATGGAAGGGAGCAGCAGCACCGCCATGAGCGCTGTAACGCACCAGCAGTGCCCTTGACCTGCAGGTGCTCTAACGCTATGCTTTCGGCGGCAATCAAACGACATAACCCTTTCAACCCTCCTGACCGTGAGCGTGGGTGCCCTGACCACCCACGCTCGTTTTGTGTTTGCCTGCCCGCTTGTTGTAACGAAAACTGCCCGTCAAAAGTTAGCCTCACCCCGCGCTACCGCTGCGAACGGCGCGCTTCCAACAGCCGATGCCGCTCCAACTGGAGGACGGTCGTAGACAATTGCCCCTGCGCGGCGGTGACGACGCGCCGCTGCGCTGGCAGCCAAAAACTGCCGACCTTCACATAACGGTCGCTGAACGCGTCCACGCGCAGCAATGTTCCGTCGTCCCGCCACCACGCCACGGTGAAGTGATGGGGCAGCCAGCCGTCATCGGTCGGCGTCTCTTCCAACACGGTGATGGTCATCCTCTTGTCGCCCAAGTGACGGATGACCTGTCGGATATGCCCATCTTTGATGCGATAGGCGGAGCGAAAACTATCGCCCAACCGCACCAGTTGCCCTAACGGGTGTTGGTCAGGTGTCCCGAAGGCGATGGGATATTTGCCTGGACCTTGCTCAAAAGGCACGGCGGAGCGGTGAGCGACCAGTGACCTGAGCATTTCCGTCACGGCGCGACGCGCTTTTTCGTCGGCGATTTGCACTTGCACCTCGTGTGTCCCGATGACCGTGACAGTGCCTTGCACCGCGTGACCGTCTTGCACAAAAGTCAACTGGGCGGTGAAGCCCGGAAAGTTGTGCCAAACATGACGCGCTTCGTGGGCGGCTTTTAGGAACTGCCGTGCTGCCGGGTCGTCAACGACCTGCTGCTCATCGGCAAACACTGTCCATGCCGCCAATACCAACATCAACGCGTTAGTGAACAAACCAAAGCCAAGACGAACCATCGTTGTGCACCTCCTTTGAGCGGTATCATTGGGTTGTCGGCGGCACGAAGCCGCGTGGCGGCTGATACTTGCCCGGCGCCGCTTGTGCTGGTGCAGCGCGTCGCAGCGCTTCCAGTTCGCGGCGCTGAATTTGCGCTGCTTCCTGGGGCGTGACAGGCGGACGCGACGAGACCGCCACTTGCCACACTAACAGCCCAACTGCCAGCAACGCGATGGCGCCAATCAGCACCGCTTTGACGAACCGTTCAGGCGTCACCAGCCGTCACCTCCTTTCGTCAAGCGGATGTAGGTGGCGGAGCACTAACAGGCGCTTACGGCGCTAACGCGTGATTGGCGTAGCGCATTGTCCCGTTGGCTTCCACACTGACCAAGCCCGTCGGGTTTTTCACCCAACGGACATGACCGTCAGCAAACAGGACATTGACACCGCTTGAATGGCGCAAAAACAAGCGGTCGTAGTTCGGCATGGGTGATGCGTTTGGAGCGCAATGTCCTGTCACGGTGCAGTCGTAGTGGCGCCAAAAGAAGGCGTAGCGAACGGCACCGTCGTGGTCGGTGACCGTCATCGTTTCTGCTGGGCGGTTTAATTCGCCCAAACGGTTCCAACGCACGCTGTCAGGGTAAGCAGAGTTTGGCGGCGCGGGGCGGAAAAATAGCGAAAAGTTCGGCGTGTAGTCCCAAGGCACATAGCGGGCGCAAGGATCGCTCTGTGTCGCAAAACACCAACCGTGCTGCATTGTGCTGGGGCATTGACCGACCGCACGGTTGCGCAAGTAAGGTTGGGCGACCTCAAACAGCGTCGTGACGCCCAACCCTTCGCCGACATCGTAACGCATCAGCGGCGCGGGCAACCCATCGTCGTAGTCTTGGGCGTATTGCGTCAGCGCCAATCCCCACTGGCGCAAATTGCTGACGCAAGCCGCTTGCCGTGCCTTTTCCCGCGCTGCGCTGAAAGCGGGGAACAGGATCGCCGCCAAGATGGCGACAATCGCGATCACGACCAACAACTCAACGAGCGTGAAGCCGCATTGACCGTCCCGCATCAAACCAAACCTCCTTTGGGCGAAGGTATTGGTGCAGGGCAACCCTTGACGGGGACGGTCAGGGGCGTTACGCTGTCAGTGGGCTTGGGAGCGGTAACGCTCCTGACCGGCGGGCAGTCGGAGCCGCCACTCCGCTGCCCGTTTTTCCCTTTTTGCCCTGCCGCTTCCTTTTACGCAAAATCGCCCGGCAAAGTTAGCCGCTACCGCGCCACTTTCAATGGCAACCGCTGGATAGCGGGTTCGCAGAAGTTACACGGCGTCACGCCTGTCACGCCAGCGTCTACACAGTTGGGAATGGGTTTGCCCTGCAACTTCATCACGGCATAACTTAGTTGAGAGCGGCGAGATAGTTTTCCCGACACCGCTTGCCTTGTAACTTCATCACGGCATAACGCACGCCGTTCGTAACCCATGCGGAACTGCTGTGTTGAATAATGGGCTTTAGTCGGAGGGCGGCTCTCCTGAGCCGCCGAAAAACGGTGCATCAGGAGATGCGCCCTCCGAGACATCGCCGAAGGTTTAATCCAGAGGGCGGCTCTCTGAGCCGCCGAAAAACGGCGCATCGGAAGATGCGCCCTCCGAATAGCAAACCCTCGGAGGGCAGCTCTCTGAGCCGCCGAAAAACGGCGCATCAGGAGATGCGCCCTCCGAGACATCGCTGAAGGTTTGTTCGGAGGGCGGCTCTCCTGAGCCGCCGAAGTAACATCGGCGCTTCGGAGATGCGCTCTCCGAGACATCGCCGAAGGTTTGTTCGGAGGGCAGCTCTCTGAGCCGCCGAAAAACGGCGCATCGGAAGATGCGCCCTCCGAGACATCGCCGAAGGTTTGTTCGGAGGGCGGCTCTCTGAGCCGCCGAAAAACGGCGCATCGGAAGATGCGCCCTCCGAATAGCAAACCCTCGGAGGGCGGCTCTCTGAGCCGCCGAAAAACGGCGCATCAGGAGATGCGCCCTCCGAGACATCGCTGAAGGTTTAATTCGGAGGGCGGCTCTCTGAGCCGCCGAAAAACGGTGCATCAGGAGATGCGCCCTCCGAGACATCGCTGAAGGTTTAATTCGGAGGGCGGCTCTCTGAGCCGCCGAAAAACGGCGCATCAGGAGATGCGCCCTCCGAGACATCGCTGAAGGTTTGTTCGGAGGGCGGCTCTCCTGAGCCGCCGAAGTAACATCGGCGCTTCGGAGATGCGCTCTCCGAGACATCGCCGAAGGTTTGTTCGGAGGGCAGCTCTCTGAGCCGCCGAAAAACGGCGCATCGGAAGATGCGCCCTCCGAATAGCAAACCCTCGGAGGGCGGCTCTCTGAGCCGCCGAAAAGCGGTGCGTCAGGAGGCGCGATCCTTGAGGCGTTGCCGCAAGGAAAAATTTAACAAAGCGTGGTAAAGGGAAAACGCATGGGTGTAGGTCATCGGCGCGACGGGGACCCGCGACGGCTTTTACCCCTGCACCACTCCCATCGCTACCACGATAGCGAAACTCACAACACCCCGCCAACGCAGCGGCGTTCACCCCTCGTCATTTTAGGCGACACGCTGTGCCCTAACCATTTTGCGAAGGGGCGCGTTTTGAAGGTTGCGTCAAAGTTTTTGGCTGAAGCACGCTGACGGCGGGAAGGAGATGGTCGCGATGACAGGCTGGCTGTGGGTGAGCGCGTTGCTCGCGTTGGTGTTAGGCGTCACTGTTTTTGCGCCTAACGAATGGGCGACGAAAGTGCGCAAAGAGCACCCGCGCTTGTTGGTGACGGCAGCGGATTTTGAGCGGTTGCGGCTGGCAATCAAAACGCACCCGCTGTTACAAAAGTGGCACCGTCAGTTGCGCGACGAAGCAGACCGCATCTGTCAAGAGCCACCGTCCCGCTACGAAATCCCCGACGGTTTGCGGCTGTTGGCAACGAGCCGACGGGTGCTGCGGCGCGTTTACACGCTCGCGCTGCTGTATCGCTTGGACGGCGAAAAACGCTACTTGGAGCGGACATGGCAGGAATTACAAGCCGCTGCCAACTTCCCCGATTGGAACCCGCGCCACTTTTTGGACACCGCCGAGATGGCACACGCGTTCGCCATCGGTTACGACTGGCTGTTTGGCGAATGGAGTGACGAACAGCGGCGGGTTTTGCGCGATGCGATGGTGCAGAAAGGATTGCAACCAGCGCTGAGCGTCTATCGCGAAAAGCGATGGTGGGCGCAAGCGCGCCACAACTGGAACCAAGTCTGCAACGGCGGCATCGGCATGGCGGCGCTGGCGTTGCTGGACGAACTGCCTGAACTGTGCGGCGAAATTTTGAGCCACGCCGTTCAATCGCTCCAAATCCCGATGCGCGAATTTGCGCCCGACGGCGCATGGGGTGAAGGTCCAGGCTACTGGAACTATGCGACGAGTTACAATTGTGCTTTTCTCGCGGCGCTGGAAACGGCAATCGGCAGCGATTTGGGGCTCTCACAAATGCGGGGCTTTGCCGAGACGGGTTTGTTCCCGCTCTACATCACGGGACCGACAGGGCGGACTTTCAACTTTGCCGACGGCGGCGACGGGACTTTGCGGGCGACGCAGATGTTTTGGCTGGCGCGCAAATTCAACCGCTCTGTTTACGCATGGTATGCCCGCACGACAGCATCACCCCATCCGTTGGATGTGCTCTGGTTTGACGAACGGGGCAACGACCCGCAAACGGAGGGGCTGCCGCTGGACAAATATTTCCGCTATGTGGAAGTCGTGACCCTGCGGACGGCGTGGAACGACCCCAACGCGTTGTTTGTCGGGTTCAAAGCCGGCGACAACAAGTTCAACCACAGCCACCTTGATATCGGCACTTTCGTGCTGGACGCACTGGGGCAACGGTGGGCGATAGATTTGGGCGCTGACAACTACAACCTGCCAGGCTACTTTGGACGGCAGCGCTGGACTTACTATCGGCTGCGAGCAGAAGGACACAACACCTTGGTCATCAACCCGTCGCAAGACCCCGACCAAGACCCGACGGCAGCGGCGAAAATCGTTCGCTTCGTTACACGACCTGAAAGAGCCTTTGCCATCGCCGATTTAACACCGGCTTACGCGCGCCACGCGGCGAAAGTGCAACGAGGCATTTGGCTTGACCGAAAAGGCAATTTTGTTGTGGTGCAAGACGAAGTGACACTCAATCAACCGGGCGACATTTGGTGGTTCATGCACACGCCCGCACAAGTGCAGCTTAGCGATGACGGTAAGCACGCAACGCTGCGGCAGAACGGTGCGGAACTGTGGGCTGCGTTGCTGTTGCCCGACAATGCACGGTTTACCGTCATGGACGCCCGCCCGCTGCCGACTTCCCCTGCCCCAGAAAGGCAAAACCCCAACAAAGGCGTCCGTAAGTTGACGGTGCGCTTGACAGCCGTCACAACAGCGCGCATCAGCGTCGTTTTCACACCACACGGCAAACAAGCACAGTTACCGTCAAGCGTAGCACCACTAACCGCGTGGTAAGCGGACAGAAACCCATCCCCCAATTACGGTGCGCCTCTTATCTGCATTGGCGCGTTACCCTTTAGCAGTTTTGGCGGTTAACGCCCCGGCGCAGCCGGAGACGGCGCACCAGGTTGCATCGGCGGCATGTTTGGACGCGCCGTGAACGCAGGGTTAGGAGGGTTCTTGATTTGCTCTTCTGGCACTGTCGGCGGTTGCCGCCGCTGCAAG
>BEHT01000054.1 GCA_002898575.1 bacterium HR17 | reverse complement strand
GTGGGCGAGGGGGAGGCGCCGAAGACTTTTATGCCCAAACCCCCTTACGCCGGGCAAAAGGGCGCTACGCCCATCCAACCCCCACCGCAAGGTAAGTGATTCGCTGAAGCACGACGCACAATTATTGTCGGTGACGATAATGGCAGCACCGATGGAGGAGCGTTTTCGTAAACTCTTCGGCGATATGCCGGTAACGGAGGCGCCGGAGTTTACGCTGTTGCCCTGCTGCTACGATACGCTGATGCGCGATGTCCCTTACCGCATGTGGGTCAGTTACATCGCCGATGTGCTGCGACGGTTGGATGCGGGGTTCCGCTATCGGCGGGTTTTGGAGTTGGCGTGCGGGACAGGCACGATTGCGTTGGAATTTGCGCGGCGCGGCTGTCAGGTGGTCGGCGTGGACATTTCCGAAGGGATGGTGAAAATCGCCCGAAAAAAAGCGCAACATATGGGCTTAACGAAGCGGACACATTTTGTCGCCCAAGACATCACCCAACTGACGCTGCCCGATGAACCGCCTTTTGACTTGGCGCTGTGCCTCTTTGACAGCCTCAACTACATCACCGAACCTGCCCGATTGGCGCAAGTGTTTGCCCGCACTTTCACCCATGTTCGCCCGCACGGTTACTTCGTCTTTGACCTCAACAGTGAGTTCGCGCTGCGTGAGCACCTGTTTGATCAAGACAACTTGGACGAAGCTGAAGCGGAAACACCCCTTTACTACTTCTGGCGCAGCCATTACGACCCGCAAACCCGTTTATGTCGCGTAGACATGTGGTTTGCCGTCCGCGACGCTCGGGGCGATTGGCAGCGGTTTAAGGAGGTCCATTGGCAACGCGCTTACACCATTGATGAAATTCGCCAGATGGCGGAAAACGCCGGGTGGCAATGCGTCAAGGTGCTGGACGCTTACACTTACCAACCGCCGCACCCCAAAAGCGAACGGTGGTATTTCGTCCTGCGCAAAAACCTGTAAGGGCACAGCCCACTGCCTCTTACGAACGCGTTGCAACCGCTCGCTGTGCTGCGGTTATGGGCGCTGGTCTATCGGAACAAATTGCCGCTCCATCGGACCGACATAGTGCAGTAGGGGGCGGATGAGCACATTGTCGGCGTATTGCTCCAACGCGTGGGCGACCCAACCAGGGATGCGCCCGATGGCGAAGATCGGGATGTAGAGGTCGGCGGGGATGCCGAGATAGTGGTAGATGCAACCTGCGTAAAAGTCCACATTGACATAGATGCCCTTTTCCCGCAGTGGCGTCATCGCCTGTTCAATAGCGGTCATGATTTGGAAGGTTTTGGGGTCGCCCAAAGTTTCACCCAAGCGCTTCGCCAGCGCCCGCAAGTGCCGGGCGCGGGGGTCTTCAGTTTTGTAAACCCGATGCCCGAAGCCCATGATGCGTTTGCCTTGTGCCAGTTGCTCTTTGACCCACGCTTCAGCGCGTTCAGGTTCACCGATTTCCTGCGCCATCTCCACGACGGCTTCTGCCGCGCCACCGTGCAGTGGACCCTTGAGCGTTGCGATGCCCGCCACGATCGCAGCGTGCAAATCCGCCAGTGTAGACGCCGCGACCCGCACGGCGAAAGCAGATGCGTTGGAACTGTGCTCGGCGTGCAGGATGAAATCCAAGTCCATCGCTTTGGCGCTATCGGCGTCGGGTTCTTCCCCTTTGAGCATCCACAAAAAGTTGGCGGCGTGGTTGAGGTCGTCGCGAGGCGACACGGGCTCTAAACCTTTGCGTAACCGCTCGTGAGTGGCGACGATGGTCGGAAATTGGGCGATAAGCCGAATACCTTTACGCAAATTGGCTTCTGGTGTCATCTCTGCCACATCGGGGTCAAAAGCGCTCAGCGCCGACACCGCTGTGCGGAGCACATCCAACGGGTGGGCGTTCTTAACGGACTGAAGGATGTCTATCACAGCTGGCGGCAAAGAACGGGCACTTTTCAGCGCCGCATCAAACTCCGTCAACTGCTGGCGGTTAGGCAAGTCACCGTAAAGCAGCAGGTAGCACACCTCTTCAAAGGTGGCGTGTTGGGCAAGGTCGTGGATGCTGTAGCCACGGTAAAGTAGGATGCCTCGTTCGCCGTCAATGTAACAGATGCGGGTCTGATCCAAGTAAACGCTCTTAAGGCCTCGGTGTAGCACTACCTGCTCCGCCATCAAGACATCTCGCTCCTTTCCCCGTAAAGGTGTTGCCGACAACATTTTGGCACGGACGTCCATTTGGCGCTTAAAAAGCATCACCGTGCACCCGTGCGCGGCGGGAAAAAGGCGGAGGGGCGGGGCTATAAGCCGGCTTCTGTCACACCGAGGCGATGACCTCGGTGCGGGTGACCATTTCTCTGAGCGACCAACCCGGGGGCATCGGCGGGCCACCTGTTAGCGCCCCCTGTTCGGTCTTGCTCCGGGCGGGGTTTGCCCAGCCACGCCCTCGCAGGCGTGCTGGTGGGCTCTTACCCCACCATTTCACCCTTACCGCCGGGCATCGCGTCGGCGCCAGCGGCTGGTGGCGGTGCCAGCGCCGCGCTAACCCGATGGCGGTATGTTTCTGTGGCACTTTCCGAAGGTGCCTCAGCGCAACGCTGAAGCACCTTCCTCGCCTTGACGGGCGAACTGCCGTCGCCCCTCTTGGCGAGCGCCCTGCCCTACGGAGGCCGGACTTTCCTCACCCAACGCCTGCCCCGCCGCTTCGACGGGACAAGGTTGAGCGCGGTCACCCGCCCCACCCCGTCCGCCTGCCACCAGCCACTTGAAAATTGTGCGACGAAATTTTCGCCACCGTCTTGCTGCGTTCCTCTTGTACCCGCAGACTTGTCAGCGGTGATGGTCAGAATGGCGTTAGCAGCGATCGTTGGGTGGCTCGCAACGCTTGGTATCGTCGTCACGGCGCCGCAAAAAGCGGCTCAGCCGCTCCCGCCTGCCCAGCGGCTCATTGTCATTGTGTGCGATGGGTTGACCTTGCGCGATGTGGAGCGCATGGGTGACCCCGCTACGACCCTGTTACGGCGCGGGGCGGTCGGGCTGCTCAGCGGGTCATCGTTGGAGTTGCACGGGCGCCGTAGCGTCTATGTCACGCTCGGCAGTGGGGTTCGCAGACGCGCTGCCGACCGTGCCGCATTGGGACGATGGTTGATGCAGCACCGCAAAACGATGTGCATCGTCGGCGACAACATGGTGGCGGCGCTGCTGGGCGCAACAGCGCCTCGCTGCCGCCAAACCAACGCCGCTGACATCACTTTCATCGCCACTTCACCGCAAACTTTACCCGCAACACTGCGGCACTGGATCGCCCACTTGCGGGCAACCGACTGTCTTTGGCTGATCGTGCCCAACTCGCCGCAAGTAGGGTGGACGACTCGGCGCTTGACACCCATCGTCTTGTTCGGTGCATCGGTGCCGCGCGGTTGGCTCACTTCGCCGACGACGCGCACTGTCGGCTTGGTCTCGTCCGTGGATTTTGCACCAACGGTGCTAACGCAGTTGCGCTTGCCTATCCCCGCTGAAGTGACGGGGGCACAGATGCACCTTGTGCGCGCCCCTGACCCGCTGCCGCATTTGCGTTGGCTGGACGAACGCAGCCAATTGCCGTTGCGCCAGTTACCCACTGTCGCCGTCATCAGTGTCGTCGCCGTCGCTGCGGCGTTAGCACTAACCGCTTTGGCGCTTTTGCACCCGTTACCCTGTTGGCGCCGGTGGCAGTGTGCTGTCGTCATTGCAGGCATGTCCATCCCTGTCCTGTTGTTCGTTTGCGGTCAATTGCCCTTCAGCGGAACGCCCTTCGCGCTGCTTTTGTTTTGCGTCCTCGGCGTCGTCGCGGTCATCAGTGCTTTTGGCTTACCGACCGATTTGCCCGCCTATCGTATCGCGGGCGTTGTTTGCGGCGTTTCCGCCCTCATTGGGCTGTTGGGCGTGCCGCTTTATTGGGCGACACCCTTAGGGCACTACCCGACGACGGGTTGGCGCTACTTCGGCATCACCAACGCAGGCATCGGCATCGTGCTGGCGGGCACAGTGTTCGCTTGGGGTGCGTTGCGCTTGCCGCACCGGTGGATGGTTGTGTGGTGCGCGATAGCGCCTTTGCTGATGGGCAGTTCGCTATGGGGGGCTAACTTC
Organism: bacterium HR17; assembly: GCA_002898575.1. NCBI lineage: Bacteria > Candidatus Fervidibacterota > Fervidibacteria > Fervidibacterales > Fervidibacteraceae > Fervidibacter > Candidatus Fervidibacter japonicus. The sequence goes on along the minus strand of BEHT01000054.1, from coordinate 10,377 downwards.
GGTGGCGCCATGACCCTTGCCGTCGGGTTTGCAGCCGCGTGGGAACTTCTGGTAACCGAACGACCCGCGTGGCAGCGCGGTGTCGCCCGCAGTTTGCTCGCCTTGTTGGCGACGGTCGGCACCCTCACGCTCACCGAAAGTTGGCTGCCCGTTGACGAACGGGCGCACTACGGGCAATTGTTGTTGCGCCTGCAAAGTGTGGGTGTGGGCGCGTTGACGGAAATGGTGACCCGCAAGTTGGCGTTGTTGTGGCGGTTCACGACAGCGTTGTCGTTGAACTGGGCGCTCTTGGCAATCTTCGCTGCCTTCACGGTTTCTGTCCCACTTCTGTTGCGCCGCTCGGCAGCGTTAGCGCCGTTGCGCTCGGCGTTCATCGCGACATTTATCGGGGCGTGGTGTGGGTTTTGCCTGAACGACAGCGGCATTGAAGTCATCGGCATGGCGCTCGTCTATGTCGGCGGCATGTTTTTGATAACTTTGCCTCACTGTCGTCCCCTCGGTCGCAGGTGATGTCGTTTCCACCACCGGCGCTATTGGCTGACGACCAACTTGGCAAACTTGCGTTTGCCGACCCGCACGATGTCACCCGTGCGGACGGTGACGACCTGCCGCCAATCGGTGATGCGTTCGCCGTTGAGTTCCACAGCGCCCTTGACAATCAATCGCTTGGCTTCGTTTTTGCTGGGCAACAATTTCAATGCGACGAGCAAATCGGCGATCGCTGCTGTTTGCCATTCCGCAGGCACTTCCACCGTCGGCGGTTCACTGGGCAACTCCCGTTGCTGGAAGACGCGCGCAAACGCTGCTTGAGCTTTGTCAGCGGCGTCTTCACCGTGATAGAGCCGAACGATTTCCCACGCCAACCGCTTTTTGGCGTCCATCGGGTGCCCGGCTAAGAGAGCGTCCACTTCCCGTTCGGGCACATCGGTGCAAAGGATGAACCACTGGCGCATCAATTCGTCAGGGATGCGCATGACCTTGCCGAACATTTCCTCAGGCGGTTCAGCGATGCCGATGTAGTTGCCGAAACTTTTGCTCATCTTGCGCACGCCGTCCAAGCCAAGCAGCAACGGCATCAAAAACGCTACCTGTGGCTCTTGCCCGTAGGCGCGCTGGATGTCGCGCCCCGTCAAGATGTTGAACTTTTGGTCTAACCCGCCCATTTCCACATCGGCGCGCACCGCCACGCTGTCGTAGGCTTGCATCAGCGGGTAAAGAAACTCGTGCAAAGCGATGGGCTGCTCGTTTTTGAAGCGTTGAGCGAAATCCTCCCGTTCCAGCATGCGGGCGACGGTTATTTGCGACGCGATGAAGACCAATTCGCCCAGCGTCAATGTGTCCAGCCACTCGGAGTTGTAACGGACCTCGGTGCGCTGCGGGTCAAGGATGCGGAAAATTTGCTCGGTGTAGGTTTGGGCGTTGCGGCGGACTTCGTCTAGCGTCAACTGCGGGCGCGTTTCGCTGCGCCCTGTCGGGTCGCCGACGGTAGCGGTTCGGTCGCCGATGATGAGCACGGCGATGTGCCCCAAATCCTGCCACTGGCGTAACTTGCGCAAAACGACGGCGAAACCCAAATGGATGTCCGACGCCGTCGGGTCAATACCTAACTTGACCCGCAGCGGTTGTCCCGTCTGCACGCTGCGCGCCAATTTTTGGTGCAACTCGCCTTCGGGCACGATTTCCGCGACGCCCCGTTTCAAGATCCGCAACTGCTCTTCAACAGGCAGCATCACGCCATCACCTAATTGCACAAAAGTTTTTGAGCCATCAGGGCAAAAACTGACACTGACAACGCCGCCAAGAGCGGGTCAGGAGTGTATGCGGTCGCCGTCCAGTATAACGCAACGACGGGTGTTCTCTGAAATGCGTCGCGCCCTCTCGGTGCGGGGAAGCGCTGTACCCTTGACAGCCCCTGTTTCTGGCGCAAAAATTGGGGCACCAAATACAGCAGTAAAACTCTGCCCCGAAGGAGGGCGACGGGCGATGGTGTGGCTCTTTGATGGAGGGCGCACAGACTCACCGACATCAAGGGCGGCGTGCTGGCGTGGCTTCACCCTCATTGAGTTGCTGGTCGTAATCGCGATTATCGCCATACTGGCAGCGATTTTGTTCCCCGTGTTTGCGCAGGCGCGGGAGAAAGCCCGCCAAGCCACTTGCCTCAGCAACTCCCGTCAGGTCACGATGGGCTTGATGCAGTATGTCCAAGACTATGACGAACGGTTCGTTGACGAATGGATGTGTCGGTGCTTTGCGGGTGGTGGGATGGGTGACCCATGCGAGGAGCAAGACCCCAGCCGACCGCACGGCGGGCGGTGCCGTTGGGGTTGGGATCGCAAGTCGCTGACCTATACCCGCAACTGGCAAATGTTCCTTTGCCCCAGCGACAACTGGTATTGGGGGCGGACAAACCCTTGCTCGCAAAACTGCCGGTCGTGGCGACAAGACACCAGTTACGGATTGAACAATTCAGCGGTCGGCGTTCGTTGTCAAGGTGGGCAACCCTTGGCGCGTTTCAAACAACCCGCTAACACGATCCTTGAAGGTGAAACCAAAGCATGGCATCGCATTGACCAACCCTGGAACCGTGGGCAGGGGGGCATCGTTGACCACATTGAGGACATTAACTTCATGAACGACCATGAGCGGCATCTGCAAGGCGCTGTCTATGGGTTTGTGGACGGGCATGTCAAATGGCTGCGGCTGACACAAACCCTCAACCCCACGGATCAAACGGCAGGCATTCAACCCAACTACCTCAACTTGTGGTTGCGAGAGTGAGGACTTGTTTGTGAGAGTTGCAGGGGGCAGCGAAGCCGCTATCCCCAAACCTTGAGTGAGGGGGGCGAATCGCGATGCAGAAAGAAGTGCCGGCGTGGGTAGCAGCGGTCATCATTGTGGTCGTTTTGTTGTTGGTGGGTGGCATCTATTTGTTGACGGGGCGTATCCGCCCTGTCGGTGAAGCGATGCCGACACCGGAAACAGTCAAGCAAAGGATGATGCAAAACATCCCACGCCAAACGGGCGAACGGGGCATGGGGTCTGCGCCGGGGATGGGTGGTCACGGTCCGATGGGACGACACGGGCGACCGCCTAACGCCCCACCTGTTGCAACACCCACGCCGCCAGGACCGTAACCATGACTCAGCGTGCTAACGCCCATGTAATCGCTTCCGCCACGCCATCGGAAGCGGGCTGAACCGTCACCAGCCCACCTGCCGCGCGCACGACATCTTTGATTTCGGGCTCGGCGTTGGCGACGGCGACAGGGAAAAAGCCGTGCTCACCATTGAGCATATCCCGATCGTTGAGGCTATCACCGATCGCCATGACCCGTTCGGGGGCGATACCCAGCGTTTGGGCTAAAAAGCGTAGCGCCTTGCCTTTCGTCCCGTCGCGGGGGATGAGCCCGACGATGAAGGCGTTGCGGTTAGGGATGAGCGCGGGCATACCCGCGATGAACCCCTGCAGCGTTTTTTCCGCCTGCCGCGCTTCGTCACCCGACGCGTAAATCAACGAGAACCACCCTGCTCCCGTGTCAATGACCCAGCGACGGGGCGCAAGCCCGATGGCGGCTAACTCCTGCAGCCACTGGGCGGTGTTGGGTAAAACGAACCGTTCTATCGCCTCGCGGGCTTCGGCGGCGCGTTCGGCGTTCCAACGGGCAAGGGCGTCATCTTCGTGGGCTTTCCCGTTGACGACGCGGTAGCAAAACTTCTCTTGCGCGATGACGAAGTGTGGAACGGGGTCGCCCCAGGCTAACCCCTGCGCTATCAGTTCCAAACGCGTTTCGCGGAAAGTGCGCCCCGTTGCGATGACCACTTGAACGCCCGCGGCGGCGGCGCGGTGCAACGCCGCTTTGCATGCGGCGCTCACCTTCGCCTCACCGTCGCGCCAGTCCAGCAGCGTGCTGTCCAAATCCAGTGCGATCAGGTCAAACCGCTGCATCGTTGCCCCTCGCTTTCACGCCAAGTGGATGAGTTTGTGCACTTGGGGGACGATACGGATATCGGGCAGACGCGAACGCGCTATCGCCGCCAAACGCAGCAACAACGCCCTTGATGGCGGCTCGGTCACAAACCGCGCCGGCGTCACGGGCTGCAGAATAAGGGCGATCGGAAGGCGTTCGCGGTCGGCAGCAGCGTGGAGCCGCGTCAGCAGGTCAACGGCGCACCGAAACTCGCTTTCGTCTATGTCGGGCGTCACGACGATCTTGGCGCATGCGGTAACCGGCGCCGCTGCGATGAGCCGAAAAAAGTGTTCCGTTGCGTCCCAGTCCAGCGGCTCGCCCGTCGTAGAGGGCAACTTAATGTCGGCGGCGACGGCATCAAGGTGAGGCAGCACTTTCGCCAAACGGTCGGGCAAACCGCCTTCCGTTTCCAGCAAAATCCGGAAGCCTTGCGCTTTCAACACGGCTGCCGACGCCGCCAAAAATTCGGCTTGCAGCAGCGGTTCGCCCCCCGTGAAAGTCACCCAATCGGTGACGCCTCCAGCGGCTTGTGGCACCCATGCGACGACTTGAGACACAAGGACAGGGTTGTCCACGACCAAATGCGGGGCGCCACTTCGCCAACCCAGCCAAATACGGGCGGTGCGCTCAGCGACAAGGGCATACTCTGTGTCGCAATACTTGCACCGCCGATGACACCCCGTCGTGCGGACGAACACCATGGGGATACCGACCCAAAGCCCTTCGCCTTGCAAACTCAGGTAGAGTTCGCTCAGGTTGCCTTTTTGCCGCTCTGTCGTTGAAGCGGAGAGTCGTGCCGTTATCGTCTTCATCGCAAGACGCCCCTTGAGCGCTGGAGCCAGCGGCGCACTTCCGCCCGGACTGCGTGACCGACTTCCGGGTCATGCAACGCGGCGAACACGAAGGCGGCAAAGTAACTGGTGAAGTTGCCGACATCCAGTCGCCGCCGGTCTCCCAACCGCACGCAAAGGACAGGGTGCCCCCACACCAGCAACTGTCGCACCGCGTCGGTCAACTGCCACTCGCCTTGCGCGGGGCGCACCGCCTCCAGCGCTTCGTAGATGACCGGCGTGAACAGGTAGCGGGCGGCGACGGCGTAGCAACTGGGCGCTTTGTCTGGCGCTGGCTTCTCTACGATGTCACGCACAACGGCAAGACCGTTCCTCCACCTGCTGACGGCGACGACGCCATATTTGTGGACATGGGCACGGGGCATCCGCTCTACCGCAATGACGGCTGCCGGACGGTGGACGGTGTAAGCCCGCACCATTTCCCGCACGAGCGACCCTTTCTGCCGCTCCCAAATGACGCAGTCACCGTAAGCGACGAAGAAAGGCTCGTCGCCCGTGATCGGTTGCGCCAGCCGGATGGCGTGCCCGCTGCCCAACGGTTTCGGTTGACGAATGTAGACCACGGTGACGGCAAGGTCGTGTGCCGACGGAGCGCGGTCTGGCGGGAGACCGTCTAATTCGCTATCGGCATCAAAGTGGTCTTCCACGCTCCGCTTACGCCGACCCGTGACGAACAAGATCTGCTGTATGCCGGCAGCTGCCAACTCTTCCACGACATGTTGCAAGACCGGCTTACGCCCCAGCGGCAGCATCTCTTTGGGCTGTGCTTTGGTCAGCGGCAGCAGCCGTGTCCCGATGCCCGCCACCGGAACGACTGCCAACCGCACCGAAACCTTGCCGGATGCCAACAGCGCTCACCTACCTAAATTGGGCGTAACGCTCGGCTCAACATCTCCAAGTTTGACACCGCATCAACACCGTCTGTCATCCACTGTGACAAAGCGGCTCACAATCGGACGGGCACGGAGCAGGCGATACCCACGCCCGTAAAAGTGACAGCGCAGGTGTAAGCCCGAACGGCTACGCCGGCGTCGGCAGCGGCGCGCAAGGCAGCGGCAAACTGTGGGTCGGCAGTCGCGTGGGGGCGAAGGCAGCGAGCGTCGGGGCGCTGAATGACGAATACAACTGCCGCACGGTGTCCATTGCGGCACAGTTGGGTCAATAGGTGCAAGTGTTGTTGCCCCCGCACCGTCGGAGCGTCAGGAAACAGCGCCACGCCGTCAACGACCAGCGTCACCGATTTCGTTTCCACCCACCAGCGCCCTTTGTCTGCGTGCAGCAGTAGGTCAATGCGATGAGCGTTCAGCGGCACTTCCGCTTTGACCGCTCGCACCTTGCCGAACTCCGGCACGGCACCGCTGAGGATGCCGTCCACGAGCAGGCGGGGCGGCAGCCGAGCATCCACGCAGACAAGAGTGGTGCCGTCTTGAGCCGAGACCGCATCATAAAGGGTGCGCCGGTGGGCGGCAGAGCGAGGCGCCAACCAGAATGGAGTGCGGGGGCGCAAGACTTCTCGCAGCCGCCCCGAGTTAGGCAAATGCGCCACTACCAACGCCCCGTCGTCCAACTGGACAAGGATGGCGAACCGGTTGATTCGGCGGACAAACACACCCCGCACTAACGGGCTCGGCAAAGGCACCATGCGGAACTCACACATCAAAGATGATTTGCGCTTTCAATCCGCCGTCGGCGGGCTCTATGCGGAAAAAGTGGTGAGTGACCGCCTTGATGTGATGCAACAAAACGATGCCGCCATGCAACGGCTCCCCTTCTACGACGCCTTGCACTTCAGTGTCGCTCAGTGCCGTCACCCGCGCTCGGCACGGGATAAAAGCGTCACGCTCCCGCAAGTAGTGCAACTCTTTGAGCCATCGCAACAGCAACAGTTCTGGGTCAGGCGCTGGGACTTGGGCGACGACCGTTCGCTGTTCTTTGGGCGCGACGGTGCTTAGGTCCGCCATCAGACTGAACATCCCCAGCGCCGCGTTTTCCATCAGTTCCCGCAAATTGGCGCCATAGACAATGATACCGACATCGGAGGTGTGGTCAATGACTTCAAAAGGCGGTCGGGACGGCGTCACAGTGTCAACACCCCCGTTGGCGTCGCCGTCAAAATTCTATGCGCTTTTTAACCGCGTGACACGGAGGTGGTCTACCGATGGAGGCGTTATTGCGGTTCGCGCTGGGTTTGGGGGCATTGCCACTGCTGGTGGACGCAGAAACGCGTTCCATTTCCGCTGAAAACCCGACGGGTGAAAAGGGCGGCGGCGCAAAAGCCATCCCAACCCCTGACAACCCTGCGTCGGAGTTAGGTCAAGGCTGGAAAGTGCGCCCGTGTATCACCTTGAAAGCGGGTGAAACTGTGACTTTAGCCGAGATCCATGGCTGCGGCATTATCCAGCACATCTGGTTGACGGTGAGCGAGCGCGCTTACCGCGATTGTGTCCTGCGCATGTTTTGGGACGACGAAGCGACGCCCTCAGTGGAAGTGCCGTTGGGCGACTTTTTCTGTAACGGGCACGGCTTGCGCTACGAAGTCAACGCGTTGCCCATTGTCGTCAACCCTGTCGGTGGGTTCAATTGTTACTTCCCGATGCCTTTCCGCCAGCGTGCCCGCATCACGGTGGAAAACCAACGCTGGGAAGACATCGGTGGCTTCTACTACCAGATCACCTACGCCCTCGTTCCCGATTTGCCGGAGGACATCGGCTACTTCCACGCCCAATGGCGTCGGTCTATGACGACCCGCGAGCGCCCCGAGCATGTGATTTTGGACGGTGTGAAAGGGCGGGGGCATTATGTCGGGACTTTCCTGGCGTGGACGCAACTGTCCAACGGCTGGTGGGGCGAAGGCGAAATCAAGTTCTACATTGACGGCGACACCGAGTTCCCGACGATTTGCGGGACGGGCACAGAAGATTATGTCGGCGGTGCGTGGGGCTTTGGCGGCAAGACTTACTCAACGGCGTTTTTGGGCTACCCGTTCCGCAAAGCCGATGCAGGCGAAGTGCCCCGCCATTGCCTTTACCGCTTCCACATCTTTGACCCCATCCGCTTCAAACGCGATTTGCGCGTCACCATTCAAGCCCTCGGTTGGTATCCCAACGGCAAGTTTCAACCGCTGACCGACGACATTGCGTCGGTCGCTTATTGGTATCAGACCGAACCCCACTCTCCTTTCCCGTCATTGCCGCCTGTCAAAGAGCGTTGGTCGCGTTGAGGCATTGACATTGCTATAGCACTTCGTTAAACTGCAACATGTCGGTCGCCTCAACCCGTGAGGCGATAGGAGAATGGCTGTCAGGTGGGTGTTGCCCTTGCCTTGCAGCCAACCTCAGCAGATAGGAGGACTCATGCCGTGCCGGTCGGTCGCGTTAAGTGGTTCAATGATGCTAAGGGTTACGGGTTCATTGAGCAGGAGGGCGGCGAGGATGTCTTCGTTCACTTCTCCGCGATTCAGGGGCGCGGTTACCGCACCCTGAAAGAAGGGCAGATCGTCCAATTTGATGTGGAGCAAACCCCCAAAGGGTTGCGCGCCGCCAATGTGCGCGTTGTGGACGAAGGGCAAAGCAGCCGCAAACTGACTTTCTGACACCCAAGCGCCTCAACCGAACGAACAAACGATGGAGGGGTGTTCATGCGAGTGGGTAGGTGGGTCGTTTTTTGTCTCCCACTCCTGCTCAGCGGGTGCGTCAATGTTGACCTCTTGGTGAAAGGTAACAGCACCGTTGTCGCAGAGCTCGCGCTCACTGTTCCCCAGCGCACCGCAGAAGGTATCAAAGACATCGCCCAACGCTACCTCGGACAAGGTTGGTCGGTACGGATCTTGGAAGGCAAAGGCGAACAGCGCACCGTTTACGCGTGGCGGGCTGTTCGGGCACAGCCTGAGGCGAAGTTGATGCCGGGCGTCACCGTTCAAGTGCGTCGGCGCCCGCATTGGCTGCGCGCTACTTACGAGGTAAGCCTCCGCTACGACCCGACAGAACTGCTGCAGACGCAAGAGGAACGCCGCTTAGCGACCAATCAACAGGTCACGGTGCGGGTGCGGTTGCCCGGGCGCGTCATCGCTGAGCGCTCTTCTGTGGCGCCAGCCGATGGGAATTGGGTGGAACTGACCTTAGACCCGTTGCAACCTTATACGGTGCGCCTCACCGCAATAGGCGTTCTGTGGTGGCGGGTTGCCTTGGTAGTCCTACTCCTCGCTGCGTTGCTGTGGTTCCTTGCCCCATATGTGCCGCACATCCTTGACCGGCTTTCCCGCCGCACCGTGCGGGTCGTCCAACGATGACGATGCGGCTCGTTGACAGCCACGCGCATTTAAACCACGAGCAGTTCACCGAGGATTGGCAAGAGGTGTTGCGCCGGGCGAAAAACGCCGGCGTCACAGCGGTCATCAACATCGGTTACGACCTACTGTCCAGCGAACGCGCTGTCACACAGTGTGAAAGCGTGCCCCCTGACGGCGCCGCGTTGGTTGCCGCCGTCGCTGTCCACCCCCACGAGGCTCACCATTGGAACGCTGATGTGGCGGAAACTCTGCGGCAGCTGGCGAAACATCCGAGCGTCGTCGCCATCGGTGAAATCGGTTTGGACTTCCACTACGCTTTTTCACCTCCTGCAGCGCAGTATCGGGCGTTCGCAGAGCAACTGGAACTAGCGTGGCAATTGGGCTTGCCCGTCATCCTGCACATTCGTGACGCTTACCCAGAAGCGCTGGAAGTTGTGCGGCGATTTGGCAAGCCAGTGAAAGGTGTGGCGCATTGCTTCACGGGCACTTGGGGCGAGGCGCAGGCGTGGCTGGAGGTAGGGTTCCACATCGGCGTCACGGGCATCGTGACTTTCGGGCGCAAGGCGGAAACGGTTCGGGAAGTCGCTGCCAAAGTGCCGCTGGAGCGGCTTCTTTTGGAGACCGATGCCCCTTACCTTGCTCCCACGCCTTATCGGGGCAAGCGAAACGAGCCCGCCTACTTGCCCCTGATCGCCCAAAAAGTCGCCCAATGTCGCAGTGAGCCAGTGGAACGCCTCGCTGCCGCGACGACAAGAAACGCCGCCTCCCTTTTCAACCTCACCCTTCTCTTTTTAAAATGAGGAAAATCCCCGTGAGCCGACGGAAAGCGGAAAGGACGCTTTGGGTCTCGTTCCAGTGTTGCTGCTTTCAGACCTTAACACAGTTTTATGGGCGTGTTATAAAGGCAACAGCGTCTGAGACAAAAGGTCATTGACGCAATAGGTTTGGTGATAAGGCAGTTTGACACAATAGTGTCAAGCCTTTCGGTAAAGGTGAGCCCCTGTGGGACAACCCTCAAGGCCGGTGTTAGTAAAGTCGGAAAGGGACAGCAATCACCTTTGCAGGTTCGTAAGGTAAGGCAGAGAGATAGCCATTGGCGAATCCATTTCTGAAGCAAACCAGGTCAGGTAAAACACCCCATTCAAAAGCGTCGTCACCGATCTCAGAAGTTGCAAGGCACAGTCGGTCTATTTAGAACCGTTGCGTTCACGCCCTCTTTGTGAACAAAATTTCGCCACAACGACCTCAGCGGAAAGGTTGTCGTGGGAGGT
>BEHT01000053.1 GCA_002898575.1 bacterium HR17 | reverse complement strand
AAAGATGTGGATGAAGTGACCAAGTGCGTCCATCAAGCGGGCATTTCCGTCCGTGTCGCCCGCATGCGTCCCATCGGCGTCGTCAAGGGGTAAACCCTACCCCCGCCTCCGTCTCGGAAAGCACGCCGTTTCACTCCCCCACCGCACATCAGAGAGGGGGTAGCACAAGGTTGCGGTTCGTAGCGGCTTGTGGACTTTTGCCGTTAGTCGTTTCGGTTGCTGCCAGCGCCGTTTACATCGTGGACACCAACGCACCAAACGCTTCCGACGCCAACCCCGGCACGCAGGAACACCCCTTCAAGACCATCAACCGCGCTGCGCAAGGGGTGCAGCCTGGCGATGTCGTTATCGTTAAAGCGGGCATCTACCGCGAGCAGGTGCGGTTGACCCGCAGCGGGCGACGCGGAGCGCCTATCTCCTTCATCGCCGACCCGCTCGGTGCGGTGATGGTGACGGGCGCCGATGTCATCAAGGGGTGGGAGCGGGTGCAAGGCGATGCGCCCATTTACCGTACCCGCTGGCAGCATCGCTTCGTCATCAACCGTCGCCCCGACGGTTCGTTGGTGGAGCACCACCCTGACGACGAGCGACACAAACTTTGGGGACGCGCCGGGTTGGTCATCACAGACGGCACATTGTGTTTGCCTGCGTTGACGCTGGAAGATTTGCGCGCTGCATGGCGTCAACATGCGGATGCCCTCAAAAATGGTCAGCCGTCGCCGGTTTTGCGACCGCCGTTGCCCAACTTGGGCGGTCCGTTTGCGGGCATGTTTTGCGCTGACCCGCAAAATCAATGGCTCTATGTGTGGCTGGCAGACGGTTCCGACCCCAACGCCCGCACAGTTGAAGCGGCGACCCGCAGCGCTTTGTTTGGGTTAAGCCCTTGGGAAAATCCTGACGGCGTTCGCTTCGTTCATGTGCGCGGCTTCGTTTTTCGCCACGCCGCCACCTTTCCGCAACGCGCCGCTGTTTGGCTGCATGGGAGCGACAATTTGCTGGAAGATTGCGTCGTGGAGGAAATGGCAGGCGGCGGCGTTTTAGTGCATGGGACAATGCGCCGTTGCGTTATCCGCCGCTGTGGACACACAGGTGGCGGCGCAGCGGGCACGCATTTCCTCAACGAAGATTGCATCTGGGAAGGTAACTCATGGAAGCCCATCGCGCGCAGTTGGGACGCCGGTGGGTTCAAATTGGCGTGGGCAAAAGACGGTGTCTTTCGCCGTTGCACTTTCCGGCGTAACGGTGGTCCCGGACTGTGGCTGGACATCCATGTGCGCGATGTGGTGATAACGGATTGCACCTTTTGGGAGAACGAACTGCACGGCTTGTTCGTGGAAATCAGCCGCACCGTCACCATCGTTCGCAACCTGTTCGTGCGCAACGGTGTGGGCGTCGTCGGCACCGTGACCGATTGGGGCGTTGCGGGGTTGACGCTCGCCGAAAGCCAAAATTGCGTCGTCACCTTCAACACCTTCGTCGGCAACAAAGACGGTATTGCCCTGCGCGAGCAAGGACCGCGCCCCCTGCAGACAGACGATCACGGCGTCGTGCCCTACCACAACCGCGGACACATCATCGTCGGCAACATCAGCGCGTTTAATCGCGGTTACCAGTTGGCGCTATGGTACGACAACGGCTTTTTCGGTTGGCACCCAGCGGAGCGGGACAAGTTCAAGACCGAAGCGGCTTACGCGGCGTGGCTGACGGCAAACCCCGACAAAGTGTTTGACCCGACGAAAGTCGGCATGGTCGTTGACCGCAACTTGTATTGGGCAGCAAAGGGACAAAAACTCATCCTGTATGGCGTTCCGTGGCGCCCCAAGTTTCGGGAGTTCACCGATTTTTCGGAATGGCGTCAAACAACGGGTTTTGACCGGCACAGCCTTGTCGCCGATCCGTTGTTTGTCAACATGGACGCCGACGAGTTCCGCTTGCGTCCCGAAAGCCCCGCTCATTCCTTGCCCGCTGGCTTGACCGACAGCCCAGGCTAAAACTTGTGTCAAAGGAGGCGGTTAGCCCCATGAACCGCTCGTTCGTTACCGAACGGCGCGGCACTCGCTCATTTTCACCATCGGCGTTCTTAGGCGCGCTCGTCCAAGCCTACCTGAATCGTTGACAACTGCCAACAGAGGAGGGATGACCGATGGAGCACCCCGATGACACCGATGAGGAACGGTTGTGGGCGATGTTGGCGCCCTTGTTGACATCGCTGGGTTATGTCGTGCGGGTCAGAGATGACATTGCCCCGCTGGTCATCTCTCGCACCCGTAAAAACCGCTCACTGTTCGTTGCCTTTCACGCCTTACAATCGCTGCTCTTTCAACTGGCGCTGTCGGTCGCAGTGGCGATTTGTTTGGCGTTAGCCGTCACGATTGTGTTGGCATGTGCCGCTCTACCTGCCTCCATCGTCGTCGCACCGGTTTACATCATCCTCGCCGCCATCCGTGCCCACAGCGGCGAACTGTTTGAGCATCGGCTCGTCGGGTGCTGGGCGCGCCGAACCGTGCGGGATTTGGCGTGGGTGACCGAGCGATGAAGTCCGTTTTGCTGTTCATCGCAATGCGCCATTTGCGACGGCGGTGGCGGACGACGCTGCTGACGGTCGGTGGCGTCATGCTGGGCGTGTTCGCCATGAGTTTCATGGCGTCCATGATGTTGGGGTTGCGCCAAAAGTTCATTGACAGCATCACAACCGCTGCACCCCATGTGGAAGTGACGGGCAAACGGCTCTGGACTGCCCCGCAACTATTTGCTGTCCCCGCGCCTGCTGGCGAGAATGCACCCTTGACGCTGTTGCGCGCCACGCGCCCGTTGCCCCAACGCCCCGAAAAGCGCCTCAAAACTTACCGCCAATGGATTGAGCGCTTGGGACGCGTAGACGGTGTGGTCGCTGCCGCACCGCAGGTCAAAGGCAAAGCGCTGCTGGTTTATGGCAGTTTGACCCGCACCGTTAACTTGTGGGGCATCACGCCCGACGCACAAGAGCGCGTTATTTCCGTCCGCGAACATTTGCGTGATGCCATCGGCGATTTGGCACAAGTGCCCAACGGGTGCTATTTGGGCAAAGAGTTTCTGCGCCGCACGGGCATCCCCATCGGGGCGCGCGTGACGCTTATCGGACCCAAAGGAACACGCCGCGTCGTCAGGGTGTTAGCCCGCTACCACAGCGGGGTGCGTGAAACGGACGAGTTGATCTGTATCGTCCGTCTACCGCTGGCGCAAAGTCTGCTGGGTTTCGGCGACGAAGCGACCAGCATCGCACTGCGGGTGAAGGATGTCTATCGCGCCTACGATATCGCCCGCATCGCCGAACGCTTAACGGGCTACCAAGCCCAATCGTGGCAAGAAGCCAACGCCAACTATTTCGCTTTGTTCAACCTGCAAGACCTCGTGACGGCGCTGTTGCTGACGGCGACGCTGGTTGTCGCTGCCTTTGGCATCGCCAACGGGCTCATCACGACCGTGCTGCAAAAGCAGCGCGACATCGGCATCTTGAAAGCGCTGGGCTTGACCGCAACGGACATTGCGGGGCTGTTTGTGCTGGAAGGTCTTTTGACGGGCGCGTTGGGCGCCTTGTTAGCGATCCCGCTGGCAATGAAAGCCATTGACTTCATGAGCCGCGTGCCCATCGTCGGCGAAGGCGTGATGACGCTGGAAACTTTTTACATGCTCCGCCATCCCGCTGTTTACTGGGTGCCTGCGCTCATCGGCGTGCTCGTCAGCGCCATCGCGGCGGTGTTCCCCGCGCGTTTGGCGGCGCGTTACGACCCCGTGGACATCATCCGCAGCGCCTCGGTGTAGGCGCGACAGGTGTGACGCTTAAGGTGATGTGAGATGGAAAAACCCATCCTGGCATGTCGCGAGGTGCGAAAGATGTTTGACGGGCAGACACCGACGGAAGTCCTCAAGGGCATCACGCTGGCATTTCAGCGGGGCGAATTCGCCAGCATCGTCGGTCCGTCGGGGTCGGGTAAAAGCACGCTCCTTTATCTGCTCAGCGGGCTGGATAAACCGACCGCAGGGCGCGTGGAGTTTGACGGCGTGGATTTGACAGCGTTGAACGAACAGGCGCTGGCGGAATTTCGCAACCGGCGGATGGGCTTCGTGTTTCAGTTCCACTTTTTGCTGCCCGAATTTACCGCACTGGAAAACGCTGCGATGCCGTTGTTGATTGCGGGCGTCCCGCGCAAGGACGCGTTGGACAAAGCGGCGGCATTGTTGCAACGGGTCGGGTTGGGGCATCGCTTGCGCAACTTCCCCTCCCAACTCTCTGGCGGCGAGCAGCAACGCGTCGCTATCGCCCGCGCTCTCGTTAATGACCCCGACATCGTTTTTTGCGACGAGCCGACAGGTATGTTGGACAGCAAAAACGCGCAAGCCCTTTACGAACTGCTACGGGAACTCAACACGGAGCGGAGGCAAACCATCATCGTCGTTACCCACGAACGCGAGTTTGCCCGACGCACCGACCGAATCATCCAGTTGCAGGACGGGCAGGTCGTGGCTGACGAGCGATTGCGGTGACGACGCGCCACAAGGTTTGTTCGTCACCGAATCCGCCCGCTTTCGTGACGATCTTAAGGGTTTTGCCCGACGCCGTTTGGGCAACGCCGATGGGAACACCCTGTTCCATCGCCCCGACGATGCGCCAATGGCGAACACCGATCGCTTCTAAAACCGCTCGTGCTGTCATGCCGCCGACCAACACGATGCCGTCAAAAGGTGGCTCGCAGAACCATCGGCGCCACGCACCCCGCAACTTCCGTCGCACCGTCCCGACGGGCAAATGGCGCAACGCGTCGCTCAATCCATCAAGACGCACCGCCGCTACCTCGGCATCAGCGGGCAACGGAGGCAACGCGTCCCAGCGGTGCGCGAGAGCCATCACGCCGTTGCGCACCAACATCGCCCATTGCTGTCGTGCCACTGGTTGCCCGCTGCCGACGACGATGAGCCATCTTTGTGTGGAACGCACTAGCTGCGCCGGCGCAGCCTGTCGCGGTGCAACGCCGCTGTCCAGGGTCGTTTCCGCCAACGCTTGCGCCAATCCCATCGCTCCGACCCACAGCGGTGGCACCGGTTGAGTTAAAGCGCATCGCACGAGGCGGCGCAAATCCTCGTCTGTTTCCGCATCGGCGACGACGCAAACGCTGTCCTGCACCGCTGTTGCTAACGCCGCCGTCAACCGTTGCGCATCACGAAGGATGGGCAAAGGCAACAAGCGGAGGGACGATGCGGTGAAGCCCGTCGTTCGCAAGCGTTCGGCGACGCTGCTGGTGGCGCTTGGCGCCGGCGGTTCGGCGGTGAAGGGTGTTTTCACCAACGGTTGACCCCGCACGAACAATTGCCCATCCCGCACGATGCGCCCTTGGGCTGGAACGGCAGGACAAACGAGCACCCAACGGCAGCGGGTCGCTTCCCACGCCGCCTGCACCATCGCCCCGACGAACCCCCGCAAAGTGCTGTCCACTTTCAGTAACGCGTTAGCAGCGGGCAATTGACGGACGCATTGCGCGATGCGCTGGGCTGCTTGCGAACGGGTGCGCCATCGAGCGTCGGCGTCAACCGCTATTACATCCACATCCGCAGCGGACAACTTCGTCGGCATCAACGCCACGACAGTCGTTGCGCCGCGCAACGCAAACGGCAGCGCCACATCGGCAGCCCCTGTTAAGTCATCGGCGACAATGCCCCACTGCATTCGTTACGCCCCGTCCCTACAAAACGCCGGCGGTTTGAGCGCATTGGCGGATGTGTCGCCACGCCCGCACCATTTCGTCCATCGTCCGCAGGTGCTCAATGAGCGCGGGCAATTCATTCCCGTTGCGTCGTTCCAATTCGCCCAGCCGTCGCAACCAGTAGACGAAATCTACTGCCCCCTCGCCAGGCACCACTTCGTCCACACGCAGCGACAAATCGGGCAGATAGCGCACATCTTTCAGATGCGCCAAGACGATATGCGCGCCGACGGCTTCTATCGTTTCGTCAACGAGGGCGTTAATGTCGTGGTAGCGCTCGTAGCCGACCATGTTGACCAAATCAAAGTTGATACCCAATTCGTCAGGCATGTCCACTAACTCAACGGCTTTGCGCAACGCCGCTGGGCTGTCCAGCAGCGTCGTGATGTAAGGCTCAACGGTGAAGCGGACGCCCGTGCCCCGACAAGCGCGGCAGATTTCCTTTGCCCCGTGCACGAAGGCGTCCCACGCTTCTGGCGATTTGTTGTGCCGATAGAACAAGTGCCCGCCGTCGGGATGCCACACGCCCGCGATGGTGTCCACTGTCGGGATACCCAACGCCGCCGCCCGTTCCACCAACGCGATGATGCGCCGCACATTTTGCGCCCGCTCATCGGGATCGGGATGCAGCAAGTTCAAGTGGTAGGCGCCCAAGCCGGGTAGCAGCAAATCCCGTTGGCACATTTGGCGCACCGTTTCCCGTTGCTGTTCCAGCGTCCAACTGCCGAACCCGTTGGGCACGAAACAGCGCCAGCCCAACCGTTGCGCCCATTCCAACTGAAAGGTCAGCGCGTCCCACCAGTCGGCAAAACCAAACCATTCCGCTGCGACACCGGGCAGAAAGCCGCCAAACCGCACCAGCCCTCACCCCCTTTAGCGCCGCGTTGGCACTGCGTCGCGCGACGCTCTTTTTCAGCGGTCGTGGGCAAAGTGTGGCATGATTGCAGCACGGTGATATGGTCAGATGCGCATCGTCGGGACATTGCGCAAAGACCGACGGACAAAAAACTTGGTGCGACGGTTGCGCAAGGGCGACATCGCGTTGCTTGCCCACGAAGACCTTGACCCTGTCGCCGCCGACGCGTTGGCGCAATCGGGTGTCGCCGCTGTCTTGAACGCCGCTCCGACCCTTTCGGGCAAATTCCCGACGACCGGGGCGTTGGTGTTGCTGGAACGCGGCGTCCCTGTCGCCGATTTGGTGGACGGTGACGCTTTTGATCGGCTACGGGAAGGTAAGGTAACGGTCGTAGACCTGCAGCGGGGTATCGTGCAGCAAGACGGCACCCAATTGCCGTTACGCCCGCTGACGGAAGAGCAAGTGCGCCAGCGGTTGCAAGAAGCGGAACAGCGGCTGACAACGGCACTGGAAGGGTTTGTGGAAAATACCCTGCACTACTTGCGTCGGGAAGGCAAGGGGTTGCTGGCAGCACCTATCCCGCTGCCACCGTTGCGGACGCCCATCGCGGGGCGACACGCCCTTATCGTCGTGCGCGGTCATCGCTATCGTGACGACCTGATGGCGATCCGCCATTATATTCGCGACCGGCGCCCCGTTTTGATCGGCGTGGACGGCGGCGCTGACGCGTTATTGGAGTTGGGCTGGCGCCCCGACATCATCGTCGGCGACATGGACAGCGTCTCGGAGCGGGCGCTGCGGTGTGGGGCAGAGCTGATCGTCCACGCTTACCCGGACGGGCGAGCACCAGGCTTGGAACGGGTGCGCCAGTTGGGCTTGACAGCGCATGTTTTTCCCGTCGGTGGCACAAGTGAAGACGCCGCGTTGCTTTTAGCCTACACGGCGGGCGCTGAGTTGCTGGTCGCCGTCGGCACCCACGCGTCGCTGGTGGAGTTTCTGGAAAAAGGGCGCAAGGGGATGGCGAGCACCTTTCTCGTGCGGTTGCGCGTCGGACACAAACTCGTGGACGCCAAAGGCGTCAGCGCCCTGCATGGGAGTGGGTTGCGCTGGTGGCATATTGCCGCCCTAACGGGCACGGGATTGCTGGTCGGTAGTCTGCTCGTCGCCCTTTCGCCCAACTTGCAAACTTACTGGCGGCTGTTTTGGCTGTGGCTACGGGTGCATTTGGCAGGCTTCGTCGGCATGCACCACTGACCGCAGTAAACTACCCGCACGGTGTCGGCGCTGCGACGGCACGGACGCTCGCGTCAAGGCAGACGGGGGCAAAAGAGTGATGGGTATAGATTGGCGGTTGTATGTCGGCACTCTGGTCGCAACCCTCATCTTCTTTGGGCTGGGCGTCTTGGTCGGCATCGGGTTGACCCGCGAGCCGACGGCGCGACGCTTGGAAGGACAAATCCGACGCTTGGAAGACCGATTGTCACGCGAATTGGGGTGGCGGGATGAGCGTATTCGGGAGCTGGAAGCACGCTTAGCCACAACCGACCGCCATTGGACGACAATGCAGCGGTGGCTCACGGAAGCGCTGCCCATTCTCGTCGACCGTCGGTTGATGTTCCGCAATATCGCGCTCGTTGTTTGCGCGCCAGACCCCGACAACGGTGTGATAGAACGGGTGCGAGAGACTTTGCTCCGTGCAGGTGCCCAAGTGCCTGCCACCATCACCTTTCAGCCTGACATCATCGCGGCTGCGGACATCAACGCGTGGCGAACAGCGGCACGACAGTTAGGGCTCGTGGTCGGCGATGATGTGCCAGAAGACGCTTTGCGGGCGGGTGTTTGGAAGCGGTTGGCGTTGCTGGTGCGCTATGGTGACACCGAAAGGCGCATGAACGCGTTGACGGCTCTGGGGTGGGCGAAAGTTGCAGGCAATTTGACGACGCCGCTGGGATCTGCCGTCGTGTTCGTGGCGTTTCAGCAGCCCCGCGAGAAGGAGCAAGTGCAAGCTGTTGACTTACCGTTCGTGCAAGCGCTCCACAATGTCGGTGTGCGCACCGTCGCCTGCGAAACAACGACGACGCAAAACGGCTCACCGGTAGAGTGGCTGCGCGGGACAGGTATCGCAACGGTTGACCATGTAGATACCCCGATGGGCATGGTGTGCGTCATCGCCGCGTTGACCGGACACCCCGACCACTACGGGATGAAACTGCCGGCTCGCACCCTGTTGCCTCCGGTGAACGCGTTTACCCCTCGTCCATGAACCCCTGCAACCCGATGGCGAAGCCCACTTGAATGTGAATTGTTGCGCCCTCTACTCCCACTGATACTCCGAAACGGCTTCCTCTGTGCCGTCGGGAAGGGGGACAGTTTTGAAGTCGCCGAACACAGCAGGGGCAACTTTTTGCAACTCCTTCAAGACGGCGATAGCCACCTTGCGGATTTCTACATCAGCGTAACGGCTTGCCCGCATCCGAATGAAGTGCCGCCACGCCCGAAAGTTGCCTGTCATGACCAACGCCGTTTCCGTCGCGTTGGGCAACACCATCCGTGCCGCTTGCCGTGCCATTTTGCGCCGCAGCGTTTTGTCGTCCACCCCCGCAAACTTTTCCTGTAGCAAGGCGTAAAGTTTTCGGTAAGCCTCTTGCGTGTGTGTGACGGCTTCAGTAAAAATGCGCAGCGCTTCGGGGTCCTCAGCGATGCACTCGGGGATGATAAAGCTGCTCTCACTTTCGTCCACATAGCGCGTGCTGCGTTGGGAAAAAGAAAAGTGCCGGTGACGAACGATTTCATGACTGCAGGCACGGCTGATGCCCCGAATGTAAAAACTGGCGACGGCGTGTTCAATGACCGACAGGTGCCCTTGCGCCAGCAAGTTGGCGATGTATTGGGCGTTGGTGCGCCCGGAGGGGTTGTGCCAACTGGCGTAGCAAGTGCGCCCGGCGACCTCAATGAGTTGCTGCGGTTCGTTGTCGGTGTCTGTGTGCCAGACTTGAAACTCATTCAAATCGTCGGGCGGCTGAAAATGCGTGAGAGCAATCAACCGGACGATGGGGTCGCGGATAAATGTGGGCATCGTCTTCACCCTCCTGCAGTCGTCGCTATGTTCGGTGTTGACCGTTGACGGCGGATTTTAACCGCTGTGCCCCGCACCACGCGGTGTGGAACGATAACGAAACTGCCGTCGTCAAGGCGCAGGAAGACGCTCAGCCAAGTGACCCGTTCCACGACGCCCTCAGCGAAAGGCAACTCAATGTAGTCACCCCTCATGAGCGTGTCATCTATGAGGGAGGAATAGCCGGCGGCGAGGTCAGCAAGGAGGTGCCGACCAGCCCAAAGCACCGACAAGGTCACCGTCGCCGCCGCCCACAGCACGGCGAGGCGGGGCACACCAAACATCTCGGCGATCAACCACAACGCAACGCCGCTGACAAGGATGCGGGTCACCGTCGTGGGCAGCGTCACGAGGCGGACGCGCCGCCACAGCATTTCCGCCGGCTCGCGATCACGGGCAGCGATAATCAAGGGGCGCAACCAAGCGTGCCAACGCCCTTCCATCCACCGCGCGACCAACCACGCCGCGAAAGCGATGAGCAGCGCGCGTCCGAAGCGTGGTAACAGCCAGAAGCGCAGCCAGCCCACAACGCCGTCCAACCACACCTGCACTTCGGTCGGCACCATGTGCCCGTTGCCTCCCCGGCGATGCGCCCGGCTCAGGGTTTTTCAGAAATCGCCATTTCGCCGCTTTGTTGTTCTTGCGCCAATTGTTGGAGCTTGCGCAAAAAGGACGGCATCCCTTCAAAGCCGGTTTCCACCAACATGCCTTCACCAGGGTTGATGCGCACGGTGCGGACACCGGTATCGTGCTCGCTGCCCCGCATCTTCACGACCGTCATGACCTTGCGCACATGGTCGTGCACTAACGAGTAGCGCAACATCAGGATGCAGTCCAACCCCCGCACCAAGTCGGGGTCAAGGGGCGAATGCTCAGCACTGTTTGCGGTCGTCACGCTCAAGGTGAACACTGCGGTCACACCGTGCGCCGTGAACAACTCCACAAAGGCTTGAAGGTAGTGCGGCAAATAATTGGGGTCGGGAAAATTCGCCGCCAAATCCGACAAACTGTCAATAGCGGCGCGACGAATGGGCTGCCCCACCGCCGCGTGCTCTTCCAACAGCGCCTTGACATCCCAAAACAACCGATAGGGGTCGACATCGCCGCTGACATAGTGAATCGTCAGATGTCCGTGCTGCAGAGCCGGCTCCAAATCAATGCCGATCGTCCGCGCGCTTTGTAAGATTCGCTGGGAATCTTCCCGCAGGCTGACATACAAGCCCTTTTCACCATTCAAGACGGCGTGGGCGATGAATTGGCGCACCAAAGTGGACTTGCCCGTCCCAGTTTCGCCGGCGACCAGCGCAACGGACCCTTCAAAGAAGCCACCTCCCAACATGCGGTCTAACCCCGGCACACCTGTCGGGACACGGTGCATCGTTAAGGGGCGTTCGTGCCCTCGCGGCATCGGAACGGGATAGACCCGCAAACCGCGGTCGGTGATTTCCAGCCCGTGCCGCCCCGTCTGAAACGATTGCCCCCGCGCTTTCAGCACCTCCAAAAAACGCCGCCGTTGGACGCGGTTGATGGGTTCAAAGAAGAGTTGGATGACCGTATCCACAGCGTATTGCTCCAGCGACACTTCCCCCTCGCTCCATCGCACTTCCTGCGTGAGAATTGCCGTAACTTCCGTCTGGCGCAAACGGTTCAACAGGCTGTTGAGAATCTCGCGCAACTCTACGGGGTCGTTGGTGAGCCGTTGGAAGTGGCTCAAACTGTCAATCAACACGCGGCGCACTTTGCCTTCGTTGAGCAACCGGTTGATGTCGCTATTGGGGTCGCGCATTTGTTGGTAAAAAGCCTGCGGCGATGTCGCGATCAGGGTCACGGCGCCGGAGCGGACAAGCGGCTCAAAATCCCAGCCAAAATTGCGCACATCCCGTAACATCTGTGCGGGGAACTCCTCAAAACTCACGACCAACCCCGGTTCCCGACACTGCACCGCACCGTGGTAGATGAACTGCAGCCCCAATGTCGTCTTACCTGCACCGGGCAAACCCTGCACCAGCACGGTTGCCCCAGGCACCAATCCGCCGTCCAACACGATATCCAGACCAGGCACGCCTGTCGTGACCCGCTGCGCTGTCGCCATAAAGGCACACACCTCCGTCCATCGGCGCTCACCAACATTGTGGCGCAGACCGCGCAGAGGTGTGTGCCTCACACCAAGTTGTTACAACCGCAGGTCAATCACCGCTGAAACACCGACACCGTAAACACGCTGTAACTCCGAGGGGTTAAACCCGACTTTGTCAACGGGGATGAGCACGCGCGCTCGCGCCCTACCGGGCAAATCCAATTCCAATTGAGCGACGGCTTCCACGCGCTGCACTTCGCTTTCGTCACCGATAACTTGCGCGGCACCAGCGTAAGCGCCGCTACCGATGCTGACGATGGGGACAACTTTCGTCGCCTGGCGGTTTTCCCACTTGCGGTTCTGCAGTGCCGTGTTGATGCCGTCATTGATTTGCTTGCCAAATTGGCGCACAAGGAGCACAATGGCGCCCCCTTTCAAGATGCTTCCCAATTGGGCTTGCAACACAGCCGCGCTGGCTATCAACACAGCACCCGCCGTGACGCCCCATATCCAACGGTGTAAGCGTCTCGTGCACATGACGGGCACCTCCTTGATCGGACAGCTTCAACGCCGCTACTTAGATAGACAAACCCAGCAGGCGAACGGTTCACTTTTGACCGGCGGCATATTGTGCGAACAACGGCTGCAGCCGCTCGTAAGTCTGCCCCAGCAATTCCGGCAGCACCTTCACATCCGCGATCACAGGCATAAAGTTTGTATCCCCATGCCAACGGGGCACGACATGGATGTGCAAATGCTCTTCAATACCTGCACCGGCGCACCGTCCTAAATTCATGCCGATGTTGAACCCTTGCGGGTTCAGTGCCGCTCGCAGCACGCGTTCCGCAATTTGCGTGGTCTTCATCAACTCCGCCAATTCGTCGTCACGCAAGTCTGACAAGTTGGGGACATGGCGATAGGGAACGACCATCAAATGCCCGTTGTTGTAAGGGAACGCATTCAAGATCACAAAGGTGTGGGCGAAACGCGCCACGATGAGGTTGGTGCGATCATCGTTCTGGCATACCTTCTCGCAAAAGATACAGCCCCGCTGTTCATGCGCACTTTTCACATACGCCAACCTCCAAGGCGCCCAGAGAATTTGCCGTCCCATCGTTGCCACCTGCCAAAGCGATCACACCTGTCCGGCGATAATGCGGTCTATGTGGCGGGCAGTGTCAAAAACCATTTGGTCTGGGGCGTGCGGGTAAGGCGGCAACTCTGCCGTCAGCCAACCATCGTAGCCGACTTCCCGCAACGCTTCCATCACCGCCCGCCAGTTCACATCGCCTTGCAGCAAGTAAACAAACCGATGCTCATTGATACGGAAATCTTTCAGGTGCACGCGCTTGATGCGCTTGCCCAGCAGACGAATCCACTGCTGCGGGTAGCCGTAAGCGAGAATGTTGCCGACATCAAAGTAGGCGCCGACGATCCCGTCGCCGTCAGAGTCAGCGGCGCCGTTTAACTCGTCAATGTAGGCAGCGAATTCCAGCGGGGACAGCAAAAAGCGGTTCCATACATTCTCCACCCAGATTTGCACGCCCAACCGCTTGGCAACACCGACCAACTGCTTCAGCGATTGTCGGGACAATTCCCATGCAGTTTTGTAATCGGTTTGCTCGTTGACGACGGCAGGCACGACCAAAACACCTTCGGCACCCATGACAGCCGCAAAATGCAACGCTTGTTCCACGCCTTCTATGGCTTGCCGCCGGATTTGATCGTCGGGAGCGGAAAGAGGCAAACGCCAATGCGTCCCGCCCATGACGCTGTGCACCACGAGCCCATACTTCGCAGCAAGCGCTTTGATCTGCTGCGCCTCTCCCTCATCGGACGGCTGATGGGCTTCAAAACCATCGTAACCCGCATCCTTAATAAGCGCGATGCGCCGTTCCAACTCCCACTGCGGCACAACGCATGACAGACAGATCGCCTTCCGCACCTCCATCACTCCTTTCAAATCACAAGGGCTCTCAGACACTCTAACATTTTTGCGCATTGGAACCCTCGGCGTTGTCAAGCCTCGCCAGAACGCATGAAGAAGCGAGGGGGCGAACCCTTTTTAAAGGTCAAATCCAATGCCCCCGACACCTTCAACGCAGGGGCGTAAAGGCGAAAAGATACACACCCCAAACGGACAGGAATGAAACGATGGATGAACGCAAGGGTTGGAGCCGGCGCGGGGATTTGAACCCCGGACCTGAGCATTACGAATGCCCCGCTCTGCCGCTGAGCTACGCCGGCTGAAGTGGGACTGACAAAAGTTTAGCAGCCACCAGCACTTAGGGCAATAAGCGCCCTCCCCCTCAAGTCATCAGAAGACGCTCAGGAAAGTCAGCACAGAACCACCGGAGGGCGGCTCTCCTGAGCCGCCGAAAACGCAATGACATGAACACCATAAGGGCGCGTCAGCAGATGCGCCCTCCGAACGGCAAACAAGGCGCCTCTCGGAGGGCGGCTCTCCGCAGCCGCTGAAGATGCAATGACATGAACACCTTAAGGGCGCGTCAGGCGACACGCTTTTGCGAACGGCAAACAACAAGGCGCCTCTCGGAGGGCGGCTCTCCGCAGCCGCTGAAGATGCAATGACATGAACACCTTAAGGGCGCGTCAGGCGACACGCTTTTGCGAACGGCAAACAACAAGGCGCCTCTCGGAGGGCGGCTCTCCGCAGCCGCTGAAGATGCAATGACATGAACACCTTAAGGGCGCGTCAGGCGACACGCTTTTGCGAACGGCAAACAACAAGGCGCCTCTCGGAGGGCGGCTCTCCGCAGCCGCTGAAGATGCAATGACATGAACACCTTAAGGGCGCGTCAGGCGACACGCTTTTGCGAACGGCAAACAACAAGGCGCCTCTCGGAGGGCGGCTCTCCGCAGCCGCCGAAAAATGGCATGAAAACCATAAGGGCGCACCCTCCGCGACATTGCCAAGCCACAAGGCAAATTCAACAAAGCACAATCTCTCCAAAGTCGGCTCAGAACCATCGGAGGGCGGCTCTCTGAGCCGCAAATTGAAGGAATTTCAATCCCCTCAAGGTCGGGTCGGAACGCAACTCTCCCGCTGGTCGGACGAGACCGTTCTATTGTTTCAATCCCCTCAAGGTCGGGTCGGAACTTTAATTGCCCGACGCCAGTTTCCGCCGTCGGGCGAGTTTCAATCCCCTCAAGGTCGGGTCGGAACATCTCGCTTACTTTGAAGATGTTCACGCTGAATGCTTGTTTCAATCCCCTCAAGGTCGGGTCGGAACTAAGTTTCGTAGGTGGGATGCCGACCCGCTCCATCGTTTCAATCCCCTCAAGGTCGGGTCGGAACCGGAGGTTGTTGCGGAGGCGTTAGGCAGAGAAAGGTTTCAATCCCCTCAAGGTCGGGTCGGAACATATTGCGCAAACACCGTAGAGAGACGGTCAAACCCTTGTTTCAATCCCCTCAAGGTCGGGTCGGAACGGAGGGCTGCGATACCGAGCGTTTTCCCTGATTTTGTTTCAATCCCCTCAAGGTCGGGTCGGAACCGGAGGTTGTTGCGGAGGCGTTAGGCAGAGAAAGGTTTCAATCCCCTCAAGGTCGGGTCGGAACTTTCTGCTACCGTTGCCGCGACTTGCGACATAAGTTCGTTTCAATCCCCTCAAGGTCGGGTCGGAACAAATCTCCGCAGGGCTTGGGTGCGCCATCAAATAGGACGTTTCAATCCCCTCAAGGTCGGGTCGGAACACGAACTATCAGGAAACCGCAATAACGGTAACGGCAGTTTCAATCCCCTCAAGGTCGGGTCGGAACGACAAAGTTTAGACGACGACAAAGTTTACGGGATTGCGTTTCAATCCCCTCAAGGTCGGGTCGGAACCACGGGTTGCATGACTTCAATCGTTTGGGCTTACGGTTTCAATCCCCTCAAGGTCGGGTCGGAACCTTCTTGCCGTCGTACCAGCTCCAGATAATGCGCGGTTTCAATCCCCTCAAGGTCGGGTCGGAACTACCTGCCGCCAGCGCCGTTCACCGATTACATCAGTTTCAATCCCCTCAAGGTCGGGTCGGAACATCTCCAAAAATCTCCGAAAAAATTCCCAAAAACTCGTTTCAATCCCCTCAAGGTCGGGTCGGAACGATATTCGGTAACATGTTATTTTAGAGCAAAAGAATGTTTCAATCCCCTCAAGGTCGGGTCGGAACACCAAACTCCCCGACCCCTCCCCGCCACGCGGGTAACGTTTCAATCCCCTCAAGGTCGGGTCGGAACTAACAGCGCAGGCACTCTTTCGGTGCGGGCAGTCTTGTTTCAATCCCCTCAAGGTCGGGTCGGAACAACCCGCGTCCGAAACGCCACAGGTCAGGACTTCTACTTTCAATCCCCTCAAGGTCGGGTCGGAACTTCATAGTCGTGGCGCTGAAGCAGGGAAATGCCCAAAACTTTCAATCCCCTCAAGGTCGGGTCGGAACAGCGAATACAAAGTCCACAAGTGAGGTGATGAAGAACTTTCAATCCCCTCAAGGTCGGGTCGGAACTTGTTGACGACATCGTGAAAGCGTTGACCATCCCACACTTTCAATCCCCTCAAGGTCGGGTCGGAACCAAGTCTTTCGTCGTCATCATCGTCGCCTCCTTCGTTACTTTCAATCCCCTCAAGGTCGGGTCGGAACCTGACACCCGACCGAAGTTTGCAGGAATGGGTTCCTTTCAATCCCCTCAAGGTCGGGTCGGAACAGCGTTTCCACTTCGTCCACGAAGATGGCGTCCAACTTTCAATCCCCTCAAGGTCGGGTCGGAACATCAAAAACGATGGGACGCCCATTTTGGTTGTCACGCTTTCAATCCCCTCAAGGTCGGGTCGGAACAAGTTGCTCTCGCTCCTGCCAGTCGCAACAAATTCGCTTTCAATCCCCTCAAGGTCGGGTCGGAACTGCCAAGTAAGCCCGAGCGTAAAGGCGAGTGGCGCTTTCAATCCCCTCAAGGTCGGGTCGGAACAGACCGCATTCGGGAAATTCAACGCCTTGCCATGATGCTTTCAATCCCCTCAAGGTCGGGTCGGAACTTTACGCCATCACCGAAGGCTATCGGCAAATGCAGCTTTCAATCCCCTCAAGGTCGGGTCGGAACGATGGAGAAACTTCAAGCCCTCCTTGAAGGCACGACTTTCAATCCCCTCAAGGTCGGGTCGGAACGTTGCTGGTGAACGAAGTTGAAAAGGGCTTCCACCTGCTTTCAATCCCCTCAAGGTCGGGTCGGAACCTTGACTAAAGCATCGGCGATGGCTTCGCCCAGTTTTGCTTTCAATCCCCTCAAGGTCGGGTCGGAACTTGTGGCATCAAGGGCAATTTTCGCTGAGACGAACTTTCAATCCCCTCAAGGTCGGGTCGGAACTTTCGCAACCAAGCGGAAGTGTTGCGACAGCGAGCGAACTTTCAATCCCCTCAAGGTCGGGTCGGAACCTACTCAAAATGCGCTGCTTTGTTGCAACCTTTTCCTCTTTCAATCCCCTCAAGGTCGGGTCGGAACACCTTCGCTTCCTTCAATCGCTCCCATCCGCCTATCCTTTCAATCCCCTCAAGGTCGGGTCGGAACGTGCCCCAACGCCCTGCCATCAACCAACCCGCCTTCTTTCAATCCCCTCAAGGTCGGGTCGGAACCAAGGTAAGTGACGGTTCGTTTCTCGTTTTGCCAACCTTTCAATCCCCTCAAGGTCGGGTCGGAACGTTTATGCCTGCGTGCACGCCTCGCCTTTAGCCTACCTGTCAATCCCCTCAAGGTCGGG
>BEHT01000052.1 GCA_002898575.1 bacterium HR17 | reverse complement strand
CAAAGAAAAACGGTGCGTCAGGAGAACGCACCCTCCGAGACATTCGGAGGGCGGCTCTCTTGAGCCGCCGCAAAGAAAAACGGTGCGTCAGGAGAACGCGCCCTCCGAGACATTCGGAGGGCGGCTCTCTTGAGCCGCCGCGAAAAGAACGGTGCGTCAGGAGACGCACCCTCCGAGACATTCGGAGGGCGGCTCTCCGAGCCGCCGCAAAGAAAAACGGTGCGTCAGGAGAACGCGCCCTCCGAGACATTCGGAGGGCGGCTCTCTTGAGCCGCCGCAAAGAAAAACGGTGCGTCAGGAGAACGCACCCTCCGAGACATTCGGAGGGCGGCTCTCTTGAGCCGCCGCAAAGAAAAACGGTGCGTCAGGAGAACGCACCCTCCGAGACATTCGGAGGGCGGCTCTCTTGAGCCGCCGCAAAGAAAAACGGTGCGTCAGGAGAACGCACCCTCCGAGACATTCGGAGGGCGGCTCTCTTGAGCCGCCGCAAAGAAAAACGGTGCGTCAGGAGAACGCGCCCTCCGAGACATTCGGAGGGCGGCTCTCTTGAGCCGCCGCGAAAAGAACGGTGCGTCAGGAGAACGCACCCTCCGAGACATTCGGAGGGCGGCTCTCCGAGCCGCCGCGAAAAGAACGGTGCGTCAGGAGACGCGCCCTCCGAAATATTGTGTGTTGTCTTTTGGACTACGACCGAACGGTCAGTGAGGGAAAACGACGATGCGTGTGTGGTTGTGCTGTTTTCTTTTGTCCGTAGCGCTCGCCGAGGTAAACGCGCAAACGCCGTTGACCCAACGGTTCACCTTTGCCCTAACGGCGTCCCGCCCTTTTTTGATCGCTGACGGGAAAAGCACTTGCGACATCATCGCTCGCGTGGACGACCCTGCTTTGGAAGGCACCGTCATTCACTTCACCAGTTCGTTGGAAGGAACGGTCATTGAGCCCCAAGCGGTTTTGCGCCGAGGCGTCGCCCAGGTGCGGTTGCAAGCGGGCACAACGCCTGGAGTAACCGTCGTGACGGCATTTTTCGGGTCGTCGCGCCAAACGCTGGAGGTGCAGTTGTTACCCCCAGATGCCGTAGGCACCCGCGAAGCCTCGGTCATTGTCATGAGCGGCGATTACATCGCTTACGCTCCCCAGTATCAATTCGTCGCTGGGAGTGGCAAGGTCCGATTGTTGTATCGGGGTTGGGAAGTGCGGAGCGATGTGCGATTGGATTTCTGGATTGACAGCAAGGTGGTCGTCGCTGAAGGCACGCCGGGTGCCAACCGGGTCGTCCTGACCGACGGTCAAACGCAATGGGCGGGCGACCGCTTGCTGGCGGACATGGAGCGCCAAGTGGCTGTCCTCACGCGGGTGGTGCCCGAAGCGCGCCGCATCGTCATTAAAGGGTGGTTGTTGCGGGAAGGGACCGAAGAGGACATCGCAGGGCTACAGGAGCCTCTTCCGCCGTCGGATTTAGATGTGAATTGGGTGCGTGGGCGCGAGTTCGTGCTTTACCCTCACAACCGGCTGGTCGTTCGGCGCGCCCAAATTTACCTGCGCGGGCAGAAGGTCATCAGTTTGCCCCTCTATGTGGAAATGCAAAGCGGCTCCGCCATGGCTCAACCCTTCAGGAGCACACCCAACATGCCGTTGGGGTTACAAGGCATCAGCGTGACCGCCTACGGCGGGCTGCAACTGGATACACCGATTTATTACCGTGCCGACTTGCACGGCACCGGTGCCGTGCGGTTGCAATACTTCGGCGGTAGGGGGTTCAGCGCTTACCGCCCCGGTTTTGCCCTCTCGTTGGAAGAGCAGTATACATTGGGCAACCAAGGGCAGAGTGAAGGCGGTGTCTACTTGGAGCAAATCACCCGTCCCGACTGGAGCCTCCGATGGCAACACTTTCAGCGGCTGGGAGAAAGGCAGCAATTGGATATGTTCGTGGACTTTCTGAGGCACCGGGATTTGTTCGCGCGTTTTGGCTATCGCGGAACGCTTGGCGACAATATCGGGTTGGGCGTGGAGGCTAACTTCCAAAAAGCCGCAGGGTTCGGCACACAGCACGGTTTGCAAGCCTACGCTTACTTGCCAGGCGGCATCTTAGGCAAGACGGGTATCAGTTACACCCTTTCCAGCGCTATCGCATGGCAACCCAGCGGCTTCGGTTCAGCGCTGCGGTGGGGTGTAGACGCTAACTTCACTTTGCCCGCCCACCGATGGCGGCGGGGGCAACTGACCACGCAGGTCGGAGTTTCACTCGCCGACGCCGGCAATGGCGTCCAACTCCCATGGCGATTGGTCGCGTCCCTGAACTACCCAATAGGGCAACAGGGAGCGTTGACGCTCAGTTACAATTTGGACAAAGGGCGCAGTTTCTTCGGGACAGGCAGCATTAGCGCAGAGAGCCTCTCGCTTAACCTGTTTGTGCGCTTAGGGAGGGCGTGGACTGTTTACGGGATGGGCACATGGAACCTGCGGGGCGGTAGTCGTTATCACAGCATTTTTGCCAGTTATGACTTCCGCCCAGGATGGCGTTTCGTCGCGGAGTTAACCCAACAGGGCTACGCTCGTTTCACCTACACCGACTACACTTTCCGCCTTATGCGCCACTTAGGGAGCGGCATAGACCTTTCGCTTAACTGGTCCAAATCGCGCCGTCGTTTCTACTTGGAGTTAGGCGCTTTGCAGTTTTGAGGGGCTGGTTTAACGCCCCGTCGGCGCTTGGGGCAGTTGGTCTGGCGGCTTGACGGCTCCGCATAGTTGCGTTATCCTTTGCGTCGGGCGCAAGGGTTCTCCCTTGGCGCCCGCCATCAATGCGTCTGCGTTCGGGGTTTTTGGGGTGCGGGTTTTGCGAACTGACGCAAAAGGGCGTGACCCGACCGCTCCACCGCACCGTTCACACTGACAGAAAAAGACAGGGCTAGGCTTCTCAATTTCACGCGGAGCCTGGCACCCCCACCAACCCCCGGCGCCCGAAGGTTGCTGCCGCAAGGGCAGCCGGCACCTTGTTGGCAGGCACCTTCGGGCGTTTCCCTTTTTGCCCCATAGCAAAAGTAGGGGAGGGTCGGGCATAATCCTAACGGGGCGTTTTTGATTTTTATTGCCGGCTGCTTTGGGGGTGTGCCTCATGCGGCACGGGTTCACATTGATTGAAATGCTGGTTGTCATTGCCATCGTAGCGGTGTTGATCGCTGTGTTGCTGCCGGTGTTCAGCATCGCCCGCGAGAAAGCCCGTCAGAACGCCTGCCTGTCCGACCTCAAGCAGATTGGTGTGGCGCTGACGGCTTACGCTCAAGACTACGACGATGTGAATGTGCTGTCGCACGATTGTGGGCTATCGGTGGACCTCAACGCGCCTGTCCTTTACGCCCACCTGCTTTTGCCTTACACCCGTTCGTCAATCGTTTATGCCTGCGGTTCGCACCCGCGAGCACCCAAAATACCTGCCGCACCTGTTAGCGTGCCCGCGCTGAACTTAAGCGTGCCGAGCCTGCAGGTCAGTTACGCCATCAACGCCAACAACGATGACGCTTTTAGCGCTAACTGTGCTGTCAACCAGTCGCAGCGTCGGGGCGGTTTTGCGGGCATTTCACGGGCACGCATCCCGCGTCCCGAAGACCGCTTAGCCCTGATGGAAGCGCCGACGGAGCACAACCCCACCGTGACGCCGCCTAATGGTTGGCGGCTTTATGACCCTTCCGTTGACCCAACCCGTTTGCCTTGTTGGTTGCAAGAGTTGCCTAACGATTGCTGGACTAACCAACCGCCGGCTCTGCCGACGGCAGGGCAACGCCACACGGGTGGCGCTAACTATCTGTTTGCCGCCGGGAGCGCTAGATGGGTGCCCCTTGCGCAAACGCAGCAGGTGTGGGTCGCTCAATAGCCCCAGCCTCAGTGCTTCGTTGAAGGGGCGACAGCCCTTATGCCCCCCACTGCAAAAGGAGGACTGTTATGAAGGATCTACCCCGCATCGTCGTCACGATGGGTGACCCAGCAGGGATCGGTCCAGAAGTGATCGTCAAGGCGCTGGGCGATACTGCGGTGCGCTGTCAGGCGTGTTTCCTCGTCGTAGGCAACGCCACCGTGTTTGCCCATGCGTTGGAAACGGTCAATGCGCCGTTGGAACTGGTGCGGGTCAGCGGTTTTGAAGACCCAGCCTTCAGCGCCGATGCTCTCAACCTTTTGGATGCGGTTGACCTTGATTGGCGCCGACTGCCTTTGGGTGCGCCCAGCGCTGAGGGAGGCAGGGCAGCGGCACAAGCGATTGAAATCGCCGCCCGCTTGACGCTCAACGGCGCTGCCGATGCAGTGGTCACCGCACCTATCAGCAAGCAAGCGCTGCACATGGCAGGCATCCCGTTCGCTGGGCACACAGAGTTTTTGGCGGCGTTGTGCGGTGTGCAAGAGACACGCCTAATGCTCGTTTGCGACGCATTGCGGGTCGTCCACGCGACGGGACATATGGCGTTGCGCGATGCCATCGCAACCTTGACGCCCGAACGCATCGTGCGGACGGTGGAGTTGAGTGTGCCTGTTTTGCAGCGGTTGGGCATAGAGCGTCCGTCCATCGCCGTCGCTGCGCTGAACCCGCACGCTGGTGAGGGGGGCATGTTCGGCGACGAGGACGAGCGCACCGTCCGCCCCGCCGTTGAGCGGCTGCGGACACAGGGATGGGAAGCGGTTGGTCCCATCCCAGCGGACAGCGTGTTTTGGCGGGCACGCAAGGGCGAGTTTGATGTGGTCGTGGCGCTCTACCACGACCAAGGGCATATCGCTGTCAAGGTGTTAGCCTTTGACCGAGCGGTCAATGTCACAGTCGGCTTGCCCATCCTCCGCACTTCCCCTGATCACGGTGTCGCCTTTGACATCGCTTGGCAAAACAAAGCACGAGCGACAAGCTTTCAGGCAGCCCTCGCATTGGCGGTGCAAATGGCGCAAAGGGGGGAAGGTCGCTCGGCAGCCCTGCCGCTCCCTCGTGGCTGCTGCATGGCAGAATAGAGCACGGCGACTGAGACGGAGCCCGACATTGGCGCCAATGACCACTGCAGCCGGGCGCCGCCTAAAGGTGGCGCTGCCGTGCTCAAGGGGGTGCTGACGATGAGGCATTGGGTTCTCGGTGCAATGGCGGTCGCCGCCCTTTGGGGTGGAGCGTTAAGCGCGTTTCAGCCTTCTGAAGCAACACTTCGTTTCCAGTTTCAGCCAAGACAGGTGCTCACCTACGAAGGGCAGCAAAAAGGCGAAGGCACGCTGACGACCAATGCCGCTGGTCAAGAGGTGGTCGTCGCGATGACTTTAGAGGGGACGAGCACCGACACCGTAGAAGTGGAACGCGTCGGTGATTACGGTATTGCCACCGTGTTGCTCACGACCCGCAGCGACCTTCAAGTGACTGTGAGCAGTCCGGTCCAACGAACTGAGAAGCGCAGCCACACCGCTAAAGCGCGTCTACGCATTGACCCGCAGGGGCGCATCTTGCAGTGGCAGACACTGGATCGTGCTGCCCCGAGCGGAAGAGCGCCATCCGCCGGGCTTCCCACCATTCAACTGGGAGAGTTCCCGACATTGGGCTTTGAAGGGTTGATGCTGCCCGAAAAACCTATCCGAGCCGGCGATACTTGGGACGCTGGCGGTTCCTTCACGCTCACCATCAACGAGCGCCCTATCAAGGTGGAACGCAAAGGGCAAGGGCGCTTCGTCGGTTGGGAAAAAGTAAGCGACCGCCTCTGCGCTGTTTTGGAAACGACGACGGAAACGCCCCGTCTGGGCGACATACTGCAACAAGCGGTTACGGCTGCGGCGCCGACCGGCTCCCTCGCCGCTGAGGGTGAAGAGCGCTCAACCGCCCGCTATTGGTTTGACCCCGAATATGGTCGGTTAGCGCAAGTCCGCGCCAACGCGGAGGTGACGACGAACTTTAGCGTCGTTGCACCGACGGGGCAAACGGTCGCCGCGATGATGCTGATGACGATGCAATCTGAAAAACGCTTGGTCAAGGTCGGGACAGCACCCTCAGGCGAGAAACAGTGAGCCGAACGGCTTCGGTCAACAAGGGCTCAACGAGTCGCCATTCGGGGGCATTGCCTTGCACGGGCAACCGAACCCCCAGCATCACGACGCCGCCCTTGCCCAAGTTGCCGTGCACCAAAACAGCCTTGCCGTCCATGTGCCAAAGAGCCCGACTGTTGCCGATGGGGCGCAATGGAAGGACATTCAATGGGGCGCGGATGGAGCGACGCCCCAACATAAGTGTTTTGCCTGTCTGTTCACCCACGACTTCAGCGATCTCAGGGAACAAGTTGGCGTGGGCGTGGTAGCCGCAGGCTTCCGACAACAGCAACACGGTGCCGCCATTGTTTACCCACTGGCGCAACTGCAACGCCCGCTCGTAAGTCAACTCCCGCAGATCGCGCAGGGGCGGGATGACCAACACATCCGCTGCTTGCCAATAATTCGGCAAAAGGTAGCCCACGAGAAAAGCACGGTGCCCGTTCCGTCGCAATAAAGCGACCAGCCGTTCTGCATGCCAGCCGTCAGCGACGACGCCCAACGCAGGGCGGCGGCGTTGGCTTGATGACAGCCGCACGGGTAGCAGTGACCGTAACAGGTGTGCAAATTCCGTTGGCGCCAGCCCTTGCACGAACGGACCGCGCCGCACAAAAGGCTGCCTCTCACCGTCTGTGCGCTCCACAGTGCCGCGTGCGACCAGCCGCACCGTGCCCATCGGCACCTTCGCGCGGCAACGGACGATTGCCCCATTCCGCAAGTCGTCTGCTGTCAGTTCGCGCTCCATCAGCACCTGTTCAGCAAACCCGTCCTGCCGTTCCCACTGCAGTGCTAACTGCACTTTAGCGACTTTGTCAGGCGGCAGCAACCCCATTGACACAACCGCTGTGACGGTCACGGCATCGCCCGCACGGTAAGTGATGGGCAAATCCTTGTGGCGGACGCCGTCGCTCAGGTGGAACGCGATTTTGGGCGAACGGTAGGCGGGGAAGGTCGGTTGCGCCGTCGCCCCCAAAGTCAGGGCGGCGAGAAAGTCGCGCAACGGGGCGATGTTGTAACTGAACACGACGAACCCGTCCGCCCCCAAATCGCGAGCGATTTTCACCTGCTCCACCAGTTGCCATTCGTCGTCCATCAAGTAAGCGCCGATGCCCGGCGCGATGGGGACGGTGCCGTTGACCTCTGTGACCTGCTCTTTAACCCGCTCAGCAAACAAGGTGGCGTTCGCTGTGTAGTCCATTGGGCAAACGAAGTCCAAGATGCCTTCGCGCACCCAGCGCACCCAATCCTGCTTGATAAGGGCGAAGTAGTAACGATGGCGCTGCCAAACCGCTGCTGAGACCGCGCATTGCGGGTTGGCGTTTTTGACCGCCACATACACCCGCCGCACCAAGTTGGTGATGTTGTCCCGCTGCCAGTCGTCGTAGCGCAGTTTGAGCGGACCCAACAGCACTTGGCGCGGGAAATCGGTCAGCACAATGCCTGTCGCTTGCTCAAATTGGCGGCGCGAAATTTCGCTATAGTCAAAGCGGTAATGGGGGACTTCAGGGTAGCGGATGTAGTCAAAATGCACGCCCGCCACGGGATACGCCAACAACTCCGTCATCGCCCGAAACTCGTGTTCCTGGTTGCGCGGGTCAGCTGGGTTGAGCCAGAGCGCCTGTTTGCCGTCTGGGTCGCGCACTAAGCGGTCGTCTTTCGCCATCTGCTCTTTGAGCCAATCGGGCGCTGTGCCGAAGTGGAAATTGACCCGCCACGCGTGCAACTCAATGCCGTAGCGTTGGGCGGCTTGCGTGGCGTTGGCAAGTTCGTCCAAATCGGCTTGCTCCGCCCATGCGTCGCGGGGCAAAAATGGGCTGCGGTAAACGACATTGCCGCCCCGTCCTGCGCGGAAAAACAAGCAGTTGAAGTTGGCGGCTTGGAGCGTTTGCATCACCGTCTCCCAATCTGTCGGGGCGTAAGTGTGCAGCCAAATGCCCCGAATTTCGCCCGCCCGTGGTTCCAGCGAAATCGCCAGCGCCCGATGGATGCGTGTGTGCTCATTGAGCAGCGTTTGCAGCCGCTGCCACCACGCCGAACCGTTGTCAGTCAGCGTCAACCGCACGGCGGCGACAGGCGGGTGCAGCAACGCTAACGCTTGTCGCTTGCGTCGCTCATCAACGAAGCGGCGGCGCAGAATCTCGTTGAGCCACAAGACGCGTTTGCGGCGCAGTTCGTCGCGCCAATTCGTCCAATCGCGGCGCAAGCGATACTGCAACAATGACGGCAGCGGCGTCCCGTCCAACAGCCACGCCGCCAATTGCGCTGCTCGTTCGCCGTCGGTGCGGTCGGGCGAAAACGGTTCGGTGACCACGCGCCAGCGTTGCCCGTTACCGCTTGCGACGGCTTGTTGCCACGCCGCTTGCTGGCTGCCGACAAAAGCGAAAACAACGACGCGCCGTGCCCGCTGCAACGCTGTCACGACCGCCGCATCAGGGCGGTTGGCAGGCAACACGCACAATGTGCCCTCTGCCATTGATGGTGTCAAGGCGCTGGCGTTCACGCGCGCATAGGGCAGGCGGGTGCGGCGCAACCAGCGTTCGGTTGTTTCCAGATGACTGGCGACGAGAAAATTGCTTTCCCGACTTTCCGCTGCCCAGCGGTCGTCACGGACGACCAAAATTTGCGCGGGCACCGCTACCGCCGAGACACCGAGCAGGACGACACACAGCCACCATCGCCCCATTGGCATTACCGCCTTTCCGTTCAGGAGCGCTTCGGCAGGCTAACCCATTGGGCAGCCGAAGCGCTGCCTTTGGAATGGTGCTTTGTCAATTGGAATGACGCCCGCAAGGTTGCAATGCAGGCATCATTAAAAGGATGGCGCAAAATTGCCGATAAAATTGCGGACGGAGTGAGGTGAAGCACGATGCGGATTTCACCCGAAGTCGTCGCACGATTGCAGGAAATTTTGGCAGCCCGAGTCGGTCAAGTGTCACCCAGCACGCCGTCAGCAGACAGCAGCACCAGCAGCGACGCCGAGGCAGCGCCCGTTTCCCTGTCGGCGGAGTTGCGGCTGATTTTGCTGCTGCACCAGATGGTCAAGCAGATGAGCGAGGTGGACATGGAGCGGGTGCGGCAGGTGCAAGAGCAAATCCTGCAGGGCACTTATAACCCTGACGCCCGCGCGGTCGCTGAAGCGATGTTGCAGGAGTTGGGGGGCTGAACGAAGTGGGACGGGAAGCCATGTTGCAACGGCTACAGGCGCTGCTGGCTGACTTAATCGCTGCTTTGTGTCACAACGATCCTGACGCTATTGAACAAGCGGCGTCAAACCTGCACCGCTTCGTGGAAGCGGGTCAGGCGCAATTGCTGACGGTCACCGATGGCGAAGCGATAGTAACTTTGCAACCTCTTTTGGAAGCCGCTCAATGCTTGGTGTGGGCGCGGCTGCTGTATTTGGTGTCGGCAGGTAGTCCGACCCAGAGCGCTTTGGTCGGGGAGTATGTGTGAAGGGGGCAGAAAGGATGGCGCTTTCTATCGCGCTGCAAGCGGCATTGCAATCGTTGTTAGCACATCAAACCGCCCTCGCCGTCGCCGCTCACAACACCGCTAACGCCCAAAATCCCGACTACACCCGCCAGATTGCCCGCTTGAAAGCCGCTCTCCCTGTCCCCGAGCCGAGCCTAAAAGAAGGTATGTCCTTTGGACAACTGGGCACGGGAGTGACAGTCGGTGAGATCGCCCGCCAATACGACGCCCTTTTAGCGACTTCGCTCCGTCTCGCCGACAGCCGTGTCGGCTACTACGAAACACTTGTCAACGGGTTGGAGCGTGTGGAAGCGCTCGTCGGGGAGCCAACAGACAGCGGTATCTCAGCGTTGCTCAACCAGTTTTTTGAAGCGTGGCGAGATTTAGCCGCCAACCCCGAAAACATGGGGGCGCGGTCGCTCGTCTTAGAGCGCGCCCGGTCGCTCCTCAACCGCTTCAATACTTTGCAAGCGCAACTGTCCCACGAACGGGATTTGAGCCTGACCCAAATGCAGGAAGAGGTCAACCACATCAACCGGTTGCTGGAGCAAGTAGCACGGCTCAACGGGCAAATCGTCGCCGCCAAAACCGCTGGCTTGCAGCCCAACGATTTGATGGACGAGCGCGATGCCGTTTTGCGCGATATCGCTCGTCTCTTGCCCATTCAAGTCAGCGAGCAACCCAGCGGCAGCGTCATGGTGCTGGCAGGCGGGCACGAGTTGGTCAATGCCACGCGTTTTCGTCCCGTGCGCTTGACCTTTGACGCCGATGGCAAACCGATCGTCGTCCTCAACGACACGAACGACCTTGTGCCGCTGGGCGATGGTGTGTTAGGAGCGCTGCAGGAGTTCAGCCATTCCGTCGTGCAAAGTTTGCGCGACCAACTGCAACGCCTCGTGGACGCCCTCGCTAACGCTGTCAACGCCCTGCATCAAACGGGCTTTGGCTTGGACAACACGACGGGCGTCCCGTTTTTCGTGCTAGTAGATGGCAAATGGCAAGTAAACCCTACTCTGTTGAGCGACCCGCGCAAAGTCGCCGCCTCGCAAACGGGCGCTGTCGGAGACGGGCGCGTTGCCGCGGCTATTGCCGACATCGCCGACACGCCCTTACCCGACTTGAGCGGGCAAACGGTAATGGCGGCTTACACGAATGTGGTCGGTGCCTTCGCCGCCAAAACTAACGGGGCACAAAACGCGCTAAGCGCTTTTCAGCAAGCCCGCCAGTTTTTGCTGGATCGCCGCGACAGCGTTTCGGGTGTGTCCATTGACGAAGAAATGGTGGACTTGATGCGGTTTCAGCAAGCCTACATCGCCGCTGCCCGCGTCATCCAAGTCGTGGACAATCTCGTCAACGACTTGCTGACCAACTTGGTGCGGTGAGCATGGAAAGGGGGCAATGACCCGATGCGCATCACGCCGTCCATCTTAGCCCGCCAAGCCGTCGCGCATATCAACCAAAACGCCGATGCCATCAACGCCAGTTTGGAACAGCTGGGGACAGGGCGGCGCATCCGCCGCGCTTCCGACGACCCGACAGGCACAGTGTTGGCACTGCGCCTGCAACGCGACATCGTCGTCACCGATGACGACCGCCAGCGGGTGGAGCAAGCCCTGCCTTATCTGCAAGCGATGGATTCCGCTTTGAACCAAGCCATCGCCATCTTGCAACGGGCACGGGCGTTGGTGCTGCAAGCCAGCAACGACACGCTGACAAGTGACCAACGCACCGCCATCGCCAAAGAAATGGAGGCTTTGCGCAGCGAACTGGTGCAAGTTGCCAACGCCCGCATCGGTGACCGCTACCTGTTTGCAGGGACAAACATTTTGACCAAACCCTTCGTCACCGACTTAGTGGGCAATGTCGTCTATCAGGGCAACAACGACCAAATGCAAGTCGCGCTGGGCAATGACGAGACCGTGCCCGTTACCGCTTCGGGGGCATCGGTGTTTCAAGCGGGCGAAGATGTGTTTGCCGTGCTGAAAGATGCCATCGCGGCGATGAACGCGGGCGACACGGAGACTTTGCGCACGACCCTTTTAAATCGCTTGGACGCCGGCGTGCAACAAATCCTCAACGCCGCCGCCAGTTTTGGGGCGCAAGCCAACCGCAGTGAGCGCACCATTGATACCTTGCAACAACAAGGACAATCCTTCCGCATCGCCCTTTCGCCCGTGCTGGACGCTGACATCGCCGACGCCATCGCCACTTACCAATTGCGTCAGACGACACTCCAAGCGACCCTTTTCGCCGCCAGCCGCATCTTGCCCCTCAGCCTCGTAGACTTCATGGCGTAATTGTGTGGTGGGGCGAGCGGCTCTAGCGCTGCAGCGCAAAACTAACGCCCAACCCCAGGCGGCGTCGGGGAAGCGGTGCGGGGGGCGGCTGGTGCCATTGTGCCCCCCGTTCCTGGACCGCCCATCGGTCCTGGCGCTCCTTGTGGGCGCGTCGGTGCCGCCGTTTTGCCCGGTTGAAACCCTTCAGGTGCTTGCACCGCTTTGGGGCGTCCAAACATCGCGTAAATGCCCGCCACGATCGCGATAACAACGACAATAATCACCGCCGCCAGCCATGTCGGAACTTGTTGCTTCATCCTCTCTCAGCCCCCCTAAAGGTTAGGTTTGTGCAGTAAACGAGGGAGCAGGCGCAGAGCCCGCCCCCTCGTTCCGTTTACATCACACCTCAGCGCCGCCCATTACCCCACCAGCCACAGCCACCCGCCCATACCTGCCTGTCCCAGTTATTTTTGGCTTGTGTGGAGCGGAACCACTTGACATGCCCGTCCATGAAGATGACATCGCTGCCGCCAGAGTGGCGAGTGTTGGCATCCGTTCGGCGGTCAGGATTACATGCGGCTGCACAAACATTCGCCCATCCGATTCGGTCACCGTTGTTCAGCAACCCTATCGTGTCCGCCACGACAGGTGTATCGGCGGGGGTCGTTCGGTTCGCCAACCGTCCTGCACCGCGCAAACCGCCGCAGTTGATATAGAGGGGATCGTTGTTGGGTAGGTTGGGGCGCTCCCCGTTTTGAATGTTTTCGCTGATACCGTAACTGATCCGGAAGTTGCGAGGGACCCAGTTCCAGTTAATGGCATCACTCGCTCCGTGATGGGGGATGCTACCCCCAATGCAGTTGGAAAACTGGGGGGCGCTAGGACAAGCGAACACTTGCAGGTTCCGTAGGTAAGGGTCAATCAGCAAGTAATAGGGGCGCCAAGGTTGGTTGGCGTTGCGGTTAGGAATGTTGCACCAAGTCGGCGAGTAGACGAAGATTTCATCGTAGTCTTGGGCATATTGCTGCAGGGCAAGGGCAATGTTCTTTTGGTTGCTGGTGCAGGTGGCTTGGCGGGCTTTCTCCCGCGCTTGACTGAACACGGGAAACAGGATCGCCGCCAAAATGGCGATGATGGCAATCACCACTAGCAACTCAATAAGCGTGAAGCCCCAATTGCGCCGACAGATTGGAATGCGCCAATGCACCCGGCTACGATCAGTTTTCACTGCGATCGCCCTCCTTTGGACAAAGATTGACCACCTTTAGTGGCACCCAGACAACTTAATACACTATCGGAGGTGTGTCAAGAGGGGTGATTATTGGCTCATTTATTGGCTCATTTGTCCCGCCAGCGCAAGGATTTGCTGGGCACGGGCAGCGTCGCCCGCCGCGATGTAACACCCTGCCAACGCCATGTAATCGGCGAGGGCTTCGTCTTTGCGTTCATCGCTTTCAATCAGCCGCAGCAAGATCGCCGCCGCCTCGTCATACATGCCCTTATGCTGACACGCTCGCGCCAGCAACCGCCAGCTCTCCCGGTCCATGCCGCCGTCTCGCGCTAGGGGCAACAGCGTCTCTATCACCATGTCCCAAAAACTGAATTGCCCGTAAAGCTTGCCCAGCAACACTGCCCGCTCCCGCCCATCAGGGGCGAGCCAATCCAACAGTGTCAACGCTTGCTCGTAGCGCTCAAACTCCTGCAACTGCAACAAGAGTGCCAACAACTCGCGGAAATTCTCCTGCAACCCGGGCAACAGTTCACGCGGCAGTTCACTGAGCACTCCGTCCCCTTCGCTCACTTGCCCATCTGCCGGCTGACTGACCTGTCCGTTTGCCCATCGCTTTAACAGCCATTGCCACAGATGGTCGCCGTCGCAGGCGGCAAAGGCTTCGTCCCATGCGCCGGCGAGGGCGTGAGCGACGATGCGCAAGTTCCACGCCATCGCCCCTTCAGGCGCCGTCAAAGGCACTTGCGCTAGCAGTTGCGCCGCTTCCGCATAGCGATACCGCAGCAACGCCACCTTGCCCGCAACGAATACCCGTTCCGCTTCATCAATCCTGTCCCTCGTTCCCTGTCCCGTGCCCCGTTCTAAAAGCGTTTCGGCGATCTCCAGCGCACAAGGTGGCAGCGGGTAATGGCTCAATGCCGCTTTCGCGATCAGCACCGCCAATTGGGGGTCAGAGACGACGCCGTCAGGCACAAAAGGCGCCAACGCGCGCTCTAAATCGCCCAGCGAGCGGCATTGGGGCAAGACCAACTGCACGAAAGCGGTGATGGCAGGTTCGTAGTAGCGCCGCCGCGCCAACGCCTGTTGTAGTGCGGTGCCATAACACTGTAGCGCTTCACCCAACTGTCCCATCTTTTGGCAACATAAGCCCATCCAATACCAAGCCCCGTAGGAAGTCGCCCCTTCCGCCCAGTCAAAGTTGGTCGGCAACTGTTGCCGAAATTGCAACGCCCGTTGAAATGCCTGCAGGGCACCTGACCAATCGTTGAGGGCGAAGCGCACTTGCCCTTCCAGCATCCAAAAGTCGGGCGTCGTGACGGGCAACTGTTGCATTTCCCGCAAAAATGCCAACGCCTGTTGCGGTCGGTTCAGTTGCATCAAGCAGTGCACGGCGTCGCACAAGCAGCGCAACAGGTAAGGCGTGAAAGTGTCGCCGATATGCAGCAGCGACCGGCGGAAGCAGTAAAACGCCCGCTCCCAGTGCTGTAGCCGTAGATACTCGCGCCCCAAGTTATACCACGCAAAGGGGTCAAAGGGGTTGGCGCGCAAGTCTTTCTTCGCTAACTCCAAGTTACGGGCGACTTTCTGCTTGCGCCGCACCAGCGGGGCGAGGTAACCGAAATGTTCAATCCAGACGGGCAAAACACCGAACTTCGCGTCAGGCTTGACCTTTAAGATGGACGCAGCGATTTGCTCGTGCAAGTTGCGCTCAAAGCGAACGCCCTTCAGGTTGCGGAACAGCCGAAAGGCAGGATGGACATGTCCCTCGCGGTGCGAACGGTTTCCGACAAAACTGACCATCGGCAGGATAAAGCCGTCGTGCTCGGTGCCGCGCTCTAAGATTTGGCGCAACTGCTCCTTGTTGTCTGCCAACGCTTCGTCGGCGTCCAGCCACAAAATCCATTCGCCCGTCGCGTGCTTTAGAGATTCGTTGCGAGCATCGCTGAAACTCCCTGTCCATTCAAAGCGAATGACTTTCGCCCCGTAACGCTCCGCAATTTGCGGAGTCTCGTCTGTTGAACCTGTGTCCACGATGACGATTTCGTCCACAATGCCCTTCACGCTCTCCAAACACCTGGGCAAGTTATCTGCTTCGTCCTTGACAATCATGCAGAGGGACAGGAGAGGGTTGAGTTTGCGCCCGTCCAAAACCTTCAGCGTAGATGTGTCGGGCAACGGTTCGTAAAGTGCGGTGGGGGAAGGTGGGCGACGGCGTAGGTCAAATAATTCGGGGACGAGCATAATTCGTGGGCGATACTTTTCCGCTTCAGGCGGCAAGTTCCATTTTTGAGCGAAGTAAGGCCATGCCGCATCCATCATCTTTTCTACGCCCAACCGACCGCTGGTGCGGTTGCCGTAGTGGTGGACAAAAGCGTCTAAAGCCAGCCAACATCGGAAACCTGCAACTCGCGCTCGCAGGGAGTGGTCAATGTCTTCATGCATAATGAGCCCAAAGCGAGCGTCCATGCCCCCGATGGCGTCAATCACGCTGCGTCGCATCAGCACACAAAAACTGATGAGGGCAGGCATCTCATATCCTGTCCCGATATTGCGTTCACACCATTCTTGAGCGAACTGGTGCATTTCTCGCAAATTCCGGTAGGTGACAGAAATTTGCTGCCCAGAAGCGAAGTTGGAGCACGGACCGACCATGCCGATGGTTGGGTCAATCTCCATCCAACGAAGTAACCGCTCCAACCAACCTTCGGTGACAACAGTATCGCTGTCAAGGAAGACGAGAAAATCGCCATCAGCGACCGCCAAGCCGCAATTGCGCCCTGCAGGTGCGCCGATGTTGCGCTCGTTCAGGACAACTTTGACATTGCGGTGCTTGTGGGCTAATGCATTGAGGTAGCGTCGCGAACCATCCGTTGAACCGTTGTCCACGATGATGAGTTCAAAGGGCGGTCTCGTGTGAGCGAAAACGCTTTCAACGCACTGGCGCAAGTATGGCAAGTTGTTCCAGTTGAGCACGATGATGCTGACCAGACCGTCTATCGGTTCGTTGCCTTTAGCGATGTCAGACGGCATAGGTCTTGCAGCGAGAGCGAGACCCATGATTTGGCTTTCTTCCAACCCCAATCGCGTCGCCCAGCGGTGGTGTATGAGAGTTTTCCTCACTTCCGTCGGGATAGGGTC
This sequence comes from bacterium HR17, assembly GCA_002898575.1. Classification (NCBI taxonomy): domain Bacteria; phylum Candidatus Fervidibacterota; class Fervidibacteria; order Fervidibacterales; family Fervidibacteraceae; genus Fervidibacter; species Candidatus Fervidibacter japonicus. The sequence goes on along the minus strand of BEHT01000052.1, from coordinate 2,574 downwards.
GGGGGCAGTCGCTGCTACGCTGTGCGTTACCAACCAACCGCTGTCAAGGAGCATTTGCCAGAGGTTTTTGCGGCTGAAAAAGCGTAGGTGACTGCTATCCAAGATGCCTGTCGGGTCATAATCCCATGCGCCTTGCAGTAATTTGCGGATAACTGAAGCGTGCCCGATGTGTGGGACGCTCAAAACCAATTTGGCATCGGGAGTGACGACTTCGTGCAATCGCAACAAAACCCGCTCGGGCGCGATGAGGTGTTCCAAAACCTCGCCGCAAATCACTGCATCAAAATATCCCTTGGGCAACTGTTGCCAAACGGCATCGTCTTCAATGTCGCCAACGATAACCCGCTCGTAATGTTGCGCGGCGATTTTAGCCAACTCAGGCGAAATTTCCACACCCCAAACTTCGCATGGTTGACGGCGCTTCAGTTCACGACCTGCCCCTCCCATGCAGCAGCCGATATCTAAAATGCGTCGTGCTGATTTAGGGACGAAATCAAGCATAGTCATGTTGCAGACAGGTTGGTGAGCGTATTCCCGTTGATATTGGCTCACCTTCTCGGTGTAAATTTCGGACTTTGCACCCGAGCCGAAGCCGCCATTTTGCTGCATGTCAAGCACCTCCTTCCCTTGCTTCCACTTCGCTCCACAGTTGGCTGAGTTGTTCCCAGACCTGCCTTGCGTCTTTCAGGGGTTCAACGGACTTGCGCAAGTTGGCGTGCAAAAGGCGTTCCCAAACGAAAGTGTAAAGGCGGCGCAAGTTGACGGCGATATCGCCGCCCTTTTCTGTGTCCAGCGCGTTGAGGAGTTCGGCGACGACCTGCTGCGCTTTCGTCAGGGCGAAATGGGCGTCGTCCATGCGCCCTTCGGTGAGGGCGCGTTCGGCGTCGTCCATCAATTCGCCGCCCCGCCGAAAGAGCAAACCAATCAGTTGCACTGGTGTCGCCGTCTCTACCATTTGCCTCAAGTAGGCGTCCGTCAGCATGCCCCGTCACTCCTTTGCACGGACTCCGATGGCGCGTCCCAATGATGCAATCGGTTCGGGTAAGGGTCGGTTTTTAGCGGCGGGACACGAGGCAAAGTAGCGCGCCCCGCCGCACCCGACTAACCGAGACGCTGCAAGTTTTGACCTGGCAGATTCAGTGCGGCTGATTGACCGCCTAAACGCTGCTGCAAGAGGGCAATTTGCTGCTCAACGAAAATGAAGCGGCGACGCAATATTTCACCCTCCCGCTCAATGCGTTCGTTGAGGTCATTGATGCGCCGGTCAAGGTCTTGCATGCGGAAGTTCAACAGCACAGGTTGGCGGGCGACGACGCCTGCGGGAACTGTGTTGCCGCCAAAGGCGATGGGGCTCAGAGACAGCCATTCGTCCATGCGGCGCTTCAGGCGAACGGCGAAGCCGTCTTCGGTGCTGTCCACGATGCCGTTGTTGTTGGCGTCGTTGAAAAAGAGCCGCGCCACTTTGTTGGCATCAGCGTCAATGGCGGCTTGCAACTTGGCATCGTCCACGCTTAGGGTTCCGTCATTGTTCAGGCTGATGCCGATTTGCGCCAGCATTTGCATGTCGGACGGCAGACTGCTGACGGGCGTGGTGACATCCTGCACCAAAGTGGAACGCAAAAACACCAGCGTGCTGTCGCCCCGCAACAACCCGACCTTGCGTTCTGTATCGTTTTGGGGAGTTTCTACCGGCTTCTCCGTCAGCCGCTGATACATCAGCCCGACGGCGGCGTTGAATTTGTCCACGAAAGTTTTGATGGCGCTTTTCAGCGCTCCCTTGTCTTGCCCGACCGTCAGCACGACGGTTTTCGTCGGGTCCGCACCAATCAGTTGCAGCGTCACTCCGGGGATGACATCGCTGATGGTGTTGCTGGAGCGAACGATGTCTTGGTCATTGTTGAACCCGGCGACCTGAATGACGGCATCTTTGCCCAAAGTCACTTGCGCCCGCGCGTTGGCACCGCTGTCCAGCAAGCCCAGCGCATCCAGTAGGTTGCCGCTGACATCGGCGCGGGCGATGGAGTTAGACCCCGTCGTCTTGCTGACGAGCACCACTTTGTCGGCAATTGGGTCATAGTAGGCTTGCACATCGGGCACTTGTTGGTTGATGCGTTGAATGACGGCGTTCAAACTGTCCACGCTGGCGTCGTAGGTGATGGTCACGCCGTTGATAGTGAAACTGCCCGTCGTGCTTGAGAGAGCAACCCGAAGGTTATCGTTTTGCAGGGGCACATTGGCACGCAACCGCCCCAAGTGCGCGGTGGACCGACGGACATAGTTCGTTCCGTCAAAGGTTTGTGACGACCCAGCCAATCCTGCCACTTGCAAAAAATTGCTGGTGTCGTTGGGCGAACCTAAAGCGATGGGGTTGGCAGAAGTGAGCACCAAGGTGTCCGTCGTCGCATCGTAACTGGCGGTCACACCCGCACCGCTCCCGTTGATGCGGCTGACGACCGCGTTGAGGGTGTCAACGGTTGGGTCAACGGAAATCTGCACACCGTTAACGGTGAAATAGCCTGCCGTCACTGTCCCCAAAGCAGACTTGAGGCTTTGGAGTGTGCCGTTAGGGTCAAC
>BEHT01000051.1 GCA_002898575.1 bacterium HR17 | reverse complement strand
GCCTAACTTGTCACGGCAGATGAAAATGTAATCGGCATGGATGGGACACTTAGCATAACTTTTGAACACATCTTGCGTGACAACAACCATCCAACCGCTCGGCTTCAGCACTCGCTTCATTTCAGCAAATGCCATTTCCATCCGTTTCAGAAACTCGTTGTAATCGCGGATATTGCCCCACTGCTCAGGATGGTCGTCCCCGTAATCCACGACATCAAAGTAAGGTGGCGAGGTGACGATCAGGTCAACTGAATTGTCTGGGATACACGGCAACACTTCAACACATGAACCTTGAACAACTCTGTGATGCGTAAGGAGTTGTTCTGATGCGAAAAGAGATTGGGCTGCCTGCATCAGGCGCTCGTAGGTCATCTGCACTGAGCGTTGGTTTACATCAATGCCGATAGATGAACGCTCCAGTTGCAAAGCGACGACATTTGTCGTCCCTGAACCGCAAAATGGGTCAAGGACTGTCTCGCCTTTGTGCGAAAACAGCTTAATGAACTTTTCAGGCACCTGCGGAATGAACCGCGCCGGATGACTTTCCTGCCAACGATGCCGCTGCTTCACATCAATGACCGTTGAGCCTAACTCTATCATCTCCTGCCTCGTCAGGCAGTTCAACCGCTCTGGTGGACAACCACATGCCCGCTTCGTCGGCAGGAAACTGAAATCCGCTGCCATTCGGATGTCAACCTGCGTTTGTGTCATCATTTTCCACGCACCTCTTCACCTTGCCACGCTGCTCAAAGTTTAAACGGGTAGTTCAAGGGCACCTGTCCCTTCAGGCGCCCGTTCACCCGTTAAAATTTCCGACAACGCTTCGGCGGTGGGCTTGGAGAAAACTCGTTCCTCGCACTTAGGGCAAACCTTCACAAGCACATTGCGAATGATAACAGGTTGCCCTTTCTGCGTTATCTCTACCAATTGCCCAGTTTTTTGTTCCATGACAGTCCCGCAACGGTGGCAAAGCATGGCTCTACTCCCATCCGTGACAGCGCATGCGACATTAAGTAAGCGCAGCCCGATTTTAAACGGGCAACCCTGCCTGTCGCCCACCCTCGTATCGTGCAACTGGCGTATGGATAGCCGTCAGGGCGCTCTTCAACAATTGCCCATTCATAATTGCTTCACCGGTGTTCTCCTCGCTGACTTCTCTTTGCACCATCCTGCGGATGGACTCGTGCGTGTATTCCACTTCTCCCGAGAGCCAAAAGTCGCCGAGTGTGGTCAATGCCAATCTCATTTCCCGCGCCTACCGAACCGCTACCAACTCAGCGAATTTCGCTTGAAAGGCTTTCAGGTTCGGTTCAATGACGATAGGTTGGGCGATTTTGTCTGCGAGCACCTCTTGCGTCTTGAGACCGCAACCTGTGATGAGGGCGACAACGGTTTCGTCGCTGCCGATGACGCCTTGCTCTACGAGTTTTTTGAGCACAGCGATCGTCACGCCCCCAGCGGTCTCAGTGAAGATGCCCTCGGTCTCTGCCAGCAACTTGATGCCCTCAACGACTTCCTCGTCAGTGGCTGCTTCTGCGACGCCCCCGCTCTCCCGCATCGCTTGCAGGGCGTAGATGCCGTCCGCTGGGTTGCCAATCGCCAGCGACTTGACGATCGTGTCGGGTTTGACGGGGCGGACAAATTCGGCGTTTTCTTTGAACGCCCGCACGATTGGCGAGCAGCCTTCGGCTTGCGCCCCGTGCACTTTCGTCGGCACAGCGTCAATCAACTTGAGCCAACGCAATTCCTTCAGCGCCTTCCACACTTTCGTCAACAGCGACCCCGACGCCATCGGGACAACGATGTGGTCGGGGGCACGCCAACCCAGTTGTTCCACGACCTCAAAGCCCAGCGTCTTGGAACCTTCCGCGTAGTAAGGGCGCAGGTTGATGTTGACGAACCCCCAACGCATCGTGGACGCAATTTCCGCGCACAACCGGTTGACCTCGTCGTAATTGCCCTTGACCGCCACCAGCGTCGGGTTGTAAACGAGGGAACCGACGATTTTGCCGACCTCCAAATCAGCGGGGATGAAGATGAAGCAGCGCAAGCCCATGCGCGCAGCGTGCGCCGCAACCGAGTTGCCTAGGTTGCCCGTTGAAGCGCACGCGACCGTGTCAAAGCCGAACTCCAACGCCTTCGTGATGGCGACGGACACAACACGGTCTTTAAAAGACCAGGTGGGGTTAGCGGTATCGTTTTTGATGAACAAGTGACGCAAGCCCAACCGTTCGCCCAACCGTTCAGCCTTCAGCAAAGGCGTGAAACCGGCGCCCGATTGCACCAACACATCGCCGGTGACAGGGAGCAAATCTTTGTAGCGCCACAAGTTGGGCGGACCGCTCTCAATCCGTTGACGGGACACAACCGTGCGCAAGACATCATAGTCGTAATCCACTTCCAGCGGACCAAAGCACAGTTCGCATACATGTATGGCTTCTAACGGGTAATAGGCTCCGCACTCACGACATTTAAGCCCGCGCATCGTTTGGGATGTGGCACAGCCTTCTTCAGAGCGACCCATCCGTATCCCTCCTTTGCCCGAAGTTAAGAGGCAAAAGTTGACCGTCTCCGCCGAGGGATGACGGGTCGCATGATTGCCATCCCGCCCATGCGGCGGAACCAAACCCAACGGTGGTGGGTGGGTGTGCCGGCGTTGCAAGCAGTCGCCTTCTGCATCGTCGTCTCGCTCGCTGTCGGTTCGGATTTTGCGGAGCGTCGCAAACTCGGTCTGGTCATTTTTAAACGCCCGTGCTCCGATGTCAATAGCTGCAATTGCCGCCCTTGCCTTTCCCATTGAGCGTGGCATCATCAAACAGCGCCAATCCAGCCCGATAGGGAGGCGGTGTGCAGTGCTGCGAATTGGATGGGTGGTGCTACTGGTCACGGCGATACCGCTGGTGGGTTCAGCGCAAGAGGCAGCGAAAGCGGTGAGCGAAAACGAAGGGGATAAAGCCTTGCTGCGCTTGGACGGTAATGTGCGGGGCATCATCGTGGGGTTGCAACGCGCGACGCTCGCTGTGTTATCGGCACGGCAAATCGTCACCTACTTTCATGTGCCTCTGAACAAGTTGCCCGACTGGGTGCGCGCAGGCACCGATGTGACCGTGCAATACCGCGTCAGTGCCGACGGGAGTTTTTGGGCGGAACACATTGACCCTTACAAACCGCCGACACCTACTACGCCCCCCACCATGACGACCCCGACGGTGACGATCGTGCCACTGGAGCAAACACCGTCGTCGGCACCAACGCCCCTTCAGCGGCAAGGTTCGTTGACTGAGTTGCGCCGACGGACGCTGCCCTCGCGGGGACTGAGCGCCTTGCAATCGCGCTTAAACGCGCCGTTGAACTTGTTAGAAAACGAAGTCCAACGGCTGTTGCCCCACTACCGCGCAGCCGTGCGGTTCTTCAACCCGAACTTAACGGACAGTCAAGCGGAAGCCCTTGCCAGCGCTGTGTTGCGATGCGCCATTCGGCACGGGATAGACCCCCGCTTGGTGGTTGCGGTCATCGCGTGTGAGTCCACCTTTCGCCCCGATGCCGTCGGCAAAAGAGGCGAAATCGGTTTGGGACAATTGAAGCCTGAAACGGCAGCAGGGTTGGGCGTTGACCCTTATGACCCCGTCCAAAACATTGACGGGTGCGTCCGCTACCTGCGACAGCAATTGGACCGCTTCGGCTCAGTGGAGTTAGCGTTGGCGGCTTACAACGCAGGTCCAACGGCTGTCCAAAGGGCAGGGGGCATTCCGCAAAATGGCGTCACGCCCCGCTATGTCCAAAAGGTGCTGGAGTTGTATCGGCGATTGTGCGGGCAATAAATTGCGCCTCGCCGCCGCGCAGCGCATCCGCGACGACAGCGTTTGAGGTGTGCCCACTTCATGCCTCAGTTGTCCATCCTCATCCCAGCGCACAACGAAAGTGACCGCATCGGTGCGACGGTGACAGCGATACGACACGTCGCTGAACACAGCGGGTTGACCTGGGAATTGATCGTCGTGGACGACGGATCAACAGATGGGACAGCGGACATCGCGCAGGCAGCGGGCGCCACGAAAGTTGTGCGGTTGCGTCAGCGGCGTGGGAAAGGGGCAGCACTGCGTCGGGGGTTGGCGGAAGCGACAGGCGAGATCGTGTTGCTGGTGGACGCTGATTTGGGCGATGACGCAGCGTCGCTGGGCGCATTGCTCCGACCGCTTTTGGACGGTGTGGCGGATATGGCGATTGCTGCTCCGCCTCCTGACCCGCACGGGGGCGGGTTCGGCATCGTCAAAACTTTTTCGGCATGGGCAATTCGCACCCTGACGGGGTTTCAACCGACGGCACCGTTATCGGGGCAGCGGGCTGTGCGGCGCACAGTGTTGGAACGCATCACACTGGCAGATGGCTACGGTGTGGAAACGGCGTTGACGATTGATACGCTGTGGGCGGGGGTTCGGGTCGTGGAAGTGCCCATCGGTTTCAGGCACCGGGCATTGGGCAAAAGTTGGCAGGGGTTCTGGCATCGGGCGAAGCAATTGAGAGACATCGTTTGCGCCTTGCTCCCGCGTCTGGCGCGTTTCACCGCGCAGATACTTCGTCGCAAACTTTACCGACGCAAGGGTGGCGAGTGATGCAACCGATGCAGTTGGCACTGACGCAATTACCCGAAGACTTGCGCCTTGTGACACAAACAGCGGCAACAGTGGCACAAGAGCAACGCGCCCGGCTCTATCTCGTCGGCGGATGGGTGCGAGATTTTGTGTCGCGCAATGCAGGGCACGGAGCGCGGGACGAGGGGCAAGGCACTGAGGCGGACTTTGCGGTCGCCGCTGACCCGATGGCGTTTGCGTCGCGCGTCGCCGAACGCATCGGTGGGCGCGTCGTCCGCTTGCACGATGACCCGCCGACCGTGCGCCTTGTCCGTTGGAAAAACGCGGCGGCGCAATCCGCTGCCGATTTCACAGCGCTGCAAGGCGATTTGGATGACGATTTGCGCCGCCGTGATTTCACCTGCAACGCGTTGGCGGTGGATGTGGTGACGCTGGTGCAAGACGGGGTTGCGCCCATCATCGACCCGCTGAACGGGTTGGCGCATTTGGCGCAACGACAATTGGTCCTGACGAGCAAACGGGCGCTGAAGGATGACCCCGTTCGGATTTTGCGGGCGTTTCGGTTTGCTGCCACGCTGGGTTTGCACATCACGGAAGAAACACAAGCGGCATTGGCAGAAAACGCACCGTTGCTGCTGAACGCTGCGCCCGAACGCATCGCAGCGGAATTCGCATGGACGCTGCAAGCACCTGACGCAGGCACTCATTTGTTGGCGATGGACGCAACAGGTGTGCTGACTTTTTTGTTGCCTGAACTGATGCCCCTGAAAAAAGTGCCAGCGGCAGGCTATCACCATTTGGACGGATTTCATCACACGGTGCAAGCCGTGCAAATGGCGGAACGCGCCATTGCCGCAGAAACGGAAGACGATGCCCTCAATGACCTGTTGAAGCAGGTGCAACCGGCGTTTCAGGTGCCTTTCGGCTATCGGCGCACGGGCGTTTGGGTCGTCAAATTTGCCACGCTCCTGCACGATATCGGCAAACCTCACACGATGACCGTCGGCGCCGATGGCGCCATCCATTTTTACGGGCATGAAAGGGTCGGTGCGGAAATGGCGGAGCACATCTGCCACCGCTGGCGGCTGTCGCGGCGGGAGACAGAAACGGTTACAGCGCTGGTGCGATGGCATATGCGCCCTGTCTATTTGGCAGGGGCAAGAGAGTTGACGGAACGGGCGCTGCGGCGATTTTGGCGAGCGTTGGGCGATGTGGTAGGCATTTATTGTGTCGTGCTGTCAGCCGCCGATTTGATGGCGACGCGGGGTCTTGCGATGACGCCGGAGCATCGGCAGCGTCATTACCTCACTTTACGGCGCTTGCTGGAAACCCACTGCGCCCTGAAAGCTGCCCGGCAACGCCCGCGCATCGTCACGGGACACGACATCATGACCCGTTACAACTTGCCGCCGTCGCCGCTGGTCGGGCGCGCCTTGCAAGCGGTGGAAGAAGCGGTGCTGGACGGACGGGTGCGAACGAAAGAGGACGCGTGGCGCCTCTTGGACTCGCTTGTTCCCCAATGGCTCACTGGTTCGCCTTCCTTGGGCACTAACCCCTAAAGGCGGTGAGTCAACGGATAGCACTCCCTATCGGGTGCCCTGCGATGGGCGGTGCAAGCGAGCGGCGATGACTTTTTCAAACCCTTGCTCGGTCGGCTCATAAAAGGGCAACCCGCGCACGGTCGGGGGCAAATAGGATTGCTTGACGAAACGGTCGGGAACATCGTGAGGAGACAGGTAACCGACTCCATGCCCCAACTGCTTTGCCCCTTTGTAAGAGGCGTCACGCAAATGGGGCGGAACGGGTTGCGGACCGTGGCGCGCAATTTCGTCCATCGCTTTGGCGATCGCCTTGTAAGCGCTGTCGCTTTTTGGTGCGGCCGCAAGGTAAATGGCGGCTTCGGCTAACGGGATTTGGGCTTCGGGCACGCCCACAAGGTCTACGGCGTGCGCAGCGGCGACAGCTATCACCAATGCTTGCGGGTCGGCTAACCCGATGTCTTCCGCCGCTGCGATGACCATCCGCCGCGCAATGAAGCGCGGGTCCTCACCTGACGCCAAAAAGCGCGCCAACCAGTAAAGCGCTGCGTCAGGGTCAGAACCTCGCACACTCTTGATAAACGCTGAAGCGACATCGTAGTGGTCATCGCCCGCTCGCTGATAAGCCAGCGGGGCGTCGCGCAACACGCTTTCGGCGACGGCGCGGGTAACGCAAATTATTGCCTGCGGTTTGCTTTGCGACCCTTGTGCGGTCAAAAAGGTGGCTTCCAAGGCGTTGAGCGCCCGACGGGCATCGCCCCCACTGCGGTCAGCGATGAATTGCAACGCGTCGTCATCTGCTTGCACCCTCAACCGTCCCAAGCCCCGCTCATCCGTCAACGCCCGTTTCAGCAGTGTCAACACCTGCTCAGGCGTTAACGGCTCCAAGCGATAGAGCCGACAGCGAGAGAGCAACGGTGGCGTCAGGTAGAAAAACGGGTTTTCAGTCGTCGCCCCGATGAAGATGAGTGTGCCGTCTTCAACGGCAGGGAGCAAAGCGTCCTGTTGGGCTTTGTTGAACCGGTGCACCTCGTCAAGAAACAAGACGGTGCGCTGCCCGCGCTGGCGCCGTTGCCGAGCGGCAGCAATGACCTGTCGGACTTCAGCGACGCCGGCAACGACCGCGCTCATCGCTTCAAAGGGCGCTTGGACATGCCGAGCGAGCAAAAGCGCCAAAGTGCTCTTGCCGCATCCAGGCGGTCCCCACAAAATCGCCGAGTGCAATTGCCCCCGCTCTATCGCCGCGCGCAACGGTTGTCCTGCGCCGAGCAAATGCGCTTGCCCGATGAATTCATCCAGCGTGCGGGGACGCAACCTTGCCGCTAACGGTTCAACAACCGCGTCAAGCGACACCGTTCCGTTCAAGCGTGGCTGTTCCACACGCTTTCGCCTGCCTTTTGGGGCGCTCAATCCATCACCAACTCTAACCCGCCGACAAGGACGCGGTCACCGATTTTCGCCCCTGCCTTGCGCACCGCTTTCCAAACGCTGTGGCGGATGAGCCGCTGCTTGATTTCCGTGAGCGCTTGCGGGTGTGAGGCGTTGATGAGTCGCGTTAACCGTTCCACGCCACCCCCCTGCACCTGCCATGTCTCTTCGTCCAATCGCTCAATCGTCAAGGGCGGTTCAGGTTTGGGCGGAGCGATCAAAAGGGGCGGCTCATCAGCGTCGGTTTGCTCCGCTTGAGGCGGCTGTAAGGCTCTGACCAGTTCCGCCACGCGGTGAACCAACGGCTCTAACCCTTCACCCGTCAGCGCCGAGATAGCAAACACTTCGTAACCGCGTTCGCGCCAATAGGGCAAACAGCGTTCCAAATTTTCGCGGGCGCCAGGCAAGTCCATTTTGTTAGCGACGACGATCTGGGGCTTTTTTGCCAGCGTGAGGCTGTAAAGCCCCAACTCGGCGTTGATAACCTCAAAGTCACGCAAGGGGTCACGCCCTTCCGTCGCAGCGATGTCCACCATGTGCAGGAGCAGAGCCGTGCGCTCGGCGTGGCGCAAAAACTGGTGTCCTAACCCGACGCCCTTGTGGGCGCCTTCAATTAAGCCGGGCAAGTCGGCGACGACGAAACTGAAGTTGCCCACCCGCACCGTCCCCAAGTTGGGCACGAGGGTCGTGAAAGGGTAGTCGGCGATTTTGGGACGGGCGGCACTGATGCGGCTGATGAGCGTGGATTTGCCGACATTGGGGTAACCGATGATGCCTACATCCGCCAGCAACTTCAACTCCAACCGCAAAGTGCGCGCCTCGCCCGGTTCGCCCAATTCAGCAAAGACCGGCGTTTGACGGGTCGGCGTCGCAAACGCGGCGTTGCCCCGCCCACCCCGTCCACCCCGCGCCACGACGATGCGCTGCCCTGGTCGGGTCAAATCCGCCAACAATTCGCCCGTGTTGGCGTCATAAACGACAGTGCCCACCGGCACGCGGATGACCAAGTCTTCACCGTCCGCGCCGTGTTTGTTGCTGCCCTGCCCATGTTGTCCGTTGGGGGCTTTGTAGGTGCGCTGCAAATGTAAGTCCACCAATGTGCGCACCGCAGGGTCAGCGAGCAAAATCACATGCCCACCTCGCCCGCCATCGCCACCGGCAGGACCGCCGCGCGGGACAAACTTCTCCCGCCGAAACGCTACACATCCGTTGCCTCCGTCCCCCGCTTTAACAAAAATGACCGCTTCGTCCACAAAATGCATGAACAAATCACCGCACTTTATTGTGGGGATGCGCTGCACCTTGATGCCAAGCGTCGCAGGACAACGCTAACACTCAGGGGCGTTTCAGCATGGGCGCGCCGACGGCGAAGCCTAAAGTGGCACGGTGAAACCGCCACAGGTGACCGAGCCCAAGTCACCGGTCCAACCAATTGAGAGCGATAAGTTGAATTTTTCCTTTCGGCAGTGCCTCGGAGGGCGCGTCTTTTGACGCGCCACTTTCTCTCTTCGGCGGCTCAGAGAGCCGCCCTCCGAGAGTGCGTCGTTCGGAGGGTGCGTCTCCTGACGCACCGTTTTTTCGGCGGCTCAGAGAGCCGCCCTCCGAGAGTGCGTCGTTCGGAGGGTGCGTCTCCTGACGCACCGTTTTTTCGGCGGCTCAGAGAGCCGCCCTCCGAGAGTGCGTCGTTCGGAGGGTGCGTCTCCTGACGCACCGTTTTTTCGGCGGCTCAGAGAGCCGCCCTCCGAGAGTGCGTCGTTCGGAGGGTGCGTCTCCTGACGCACCGTTTTTTCGGCGGCTCAGAGAGCCGCCCTCCGAGAGTGCGTCGTTCGGAGGGTGCGTCTCCTGACGCACCGTTTTTTCAGCGGCTCAGGAGAGCCGCCCTCCGAGAGTGCGTCGTTCGGAGGGTGCGTCTCCTGACGCACCGTTTTTTCAGCGGCTCAGGAGAGCCGCCCTCCGAGAGTGCGTCGTTCGGAGGGTGCGTCTCCTGACGCACCGTTTTTTCAGCGGCTCAGGAGAGCCGCCCTCCGAGAGTGCGTCGTTCGGAGGGTGCGTCTCCTGACGCACCGTTTTTTCAGCGGCTCAGGAGAGCCGCCCTCCGAGCAAACACAATTCAACACGGCAGCGTCAACAGAAGGACAATGTCCACGGTGCTTTCGGTCAGGTGAAAAGGCTACCAGGCACCCTCGCAAAGCGGAGGCGTCAGCGAAAGTTGATGACACTCTCTCACGCCGTCGGGGCAGGAAGCACATTGACGCGCACCTTATCGCCCTTGCGGTCGTAGACGACATAGCCGTCGGTCAAGGCGAAAAGGGTGAAGTCGTTGCCCATACCGACATTGCGTCCGGGCAAAAAGCGGGTGCCCCGCTGGCGGATGAGCACATAACCTGCCTTAACGAACTCTCCGCCGTAGGCTTTCACGCCCAAGCGCTTAGAGCGGCTATCGCGCCCGTTTTTGCTGGCGCCGCCTGATTTCTTGTGCGCCATCGGCGTTCACCTCCGTCAATTGGTCGCCGGCACGACGATGGTGTCAATGAGCAACTCCGTGAACCACTGCCGGTGCCCTTTTTTGCGCATGTAGCGTTTTTTAGGCTTGAACTTGAAGACGATGAGTTTACGCCCCCGCCCATGCTTAACGACGGTGGCGGTGACCTTTGCCCCTTCCACATAAGGCGTGCCGAAGAGGACGCGGTCCGCTGTCCGCACCATCAGCACTTTATCGGTCTCAAAAGTTGAGCCCTCGTCAATGTCCAGTTTTTCCACACGCAAGACCGTTCCTGGCGCCACTTCGTATTGTTTGCCGCCAGCCTCAATGATTGCCCGCACGGATTGCACCGCTTCCATCGTGGGTGAACCTCCTTGAAGCAGTCCTGTTTCGGCGCACTGCGCGGCATGCTAATTTTGTGACATCGGTCGGCAGTGTCAAGCCACATAACGATGTGCTATATCTCGGTGCGCCATGTCTCTGGGGAGTCGCTCGCTATGCTGCGACGCGTCATTACAGCGGCTTTGCTGGTCACACTGATGGCGGGGTGTAAAGGGCGCGACCGCGTCATCGCCCGCGCCGATGGCGTCACCGTTACGGAAAGGGAACTGCGTCAAGCCCTTTGGGAACGCTACGGTGCGGTTGTGCTTCACGACCTGTTAACGCATCGCCTGGTGGAGCGGGAAGCCCTTCGCCGTGGCGTTGCGGTCACCGACACCGAGGTGCAAACGGCACTGCGTCGTCAGCGCCTCCCCGACACCCCCGCTGCGCGCGAACGGATGCGAAGCGCCTTGTTGTTGCAAAAGCTGGCGGAAGCGATGGCGCAAGTGAGCGAGGCGGAAGCGCAGCGCTATTTTGAACGGCACCGGGCTGAATTTGAACGCCCCGAACGCGTGCGGTTGCGCGACATCACCTTAGAAAGTCGCGAGAACGCCCAAGCCATTTGGGAAGCGCTGCGACTACGGCGGGGGACAAACTTTGCCGACCTTGCCCGTCACTTTTCCACCAATCCTGTAACCCGCTTGCGCGGGGGCGACATGGGCGTCGTGCCCGTGCGCGAACTACACCCGAAATTGCAAACTGTCGTGCGCACCTTGCGTGTCGGCGAATTCAGCCGCCCTGTCCAATTGGACGGTGAATGGGTCATCGTGAAACTGGAAGAGCGGTTGCCCGCAGAGCGCCCAACTTTTGGCGCGGTGCGGACACAAGTGATCGCCCGTTTGCGCCGTCAAAAAGCCCTTCAGTTGCAACTCACCTTGCCCGAACGACTATGGCGTCAAGCAAAGGTGCAGGTGTTAGACCCGTCGTTGCACCTAACAGCGCCGTCAAATGCACCCACGCAAAGTAAGGGGGTTGACCGCCGGTGAGCAAGACGCGGCGCGAAAAGGAACGGACACAGAAATTGTGGGCGGAGCGCCGGGCGTTGCTCCGCTTCGGTTACGGCAAATTGGCGGAGTCTATCGTCCGTCAAGCCCACCGCCATTACCAGCAAGCCTTGCAGGCGTGGCAGAAAGGGGACCTCGCGGAAGCCGAAAAGCAGTTACGCCATGCGTTAGACCTCGTGCCCGATGCGCCCGACCCGTTGCTGGCATTGGGACGGTTGCTGGTAGAAACGCAGCGGGCAGAAGCAGCCGTCGGTTACTTGAGCCGAGCGAGCGAGGTGGATGGAGAAAACCCTGAAGCCCATTTTTGGTTCGGGCAGGCGCTGGAAGCGACAGGACGGTTACGCCGCGCCAAAGAGGCTTACGAACGCGCCTTGCAGCGTCAACCGTCCCCCGAATTAGCCCAACGGCTGCAAGAACGGTTGCGACAGTTGACAGCGCGGTTGTCGGAGCAAAAGGCATCCGCTCTCCCCGACGAGCAAGCCAAAGCGTTGGAAGAGGCGCTGCACTGGGCGCAATTTTATCTGGACATCGGTTTCCCTCGGCGCGCCCGCGAATATGTGGAACAAGCCCGCCAGATCGCGCCCGACCACCCGCAAGTGCGCGCTGTAGCGATCGCCGTTGAGCAGTCGCTCGCTACCCCCCCAACCCCGTCCGCAGCAACTGAACGACAGCAGGACCGAGGATGACGATGAACAGCGTCGGGAAGATGAACAGCACCAGCGGAAAGATGAGCTTGACGGGCAGTTTGGCGATTTGCTCGCGAATCATGCGCAGCCGTTTTTTGCGCAGTTCTACCGCCAACGCTTTCAACGCGTTGGCGAGGGGTGACCCCAAAGTTTCGGCTTGGTGAACCGCGGAAACAAGCAGCGAGATGTCTTCCAGTTTGAGCCGTTCCGCCATGTCCCGCAGGGCTTGAGCGCGCGGCTTACCCAGCGAGACTTCACGCATCACCTGCATGAGTTCGTCGGACAACGGACCTTTGAACCGCCGTGCGGCTTCGTAAACAGCGCCGTCAAAGGCTAAACCCGCCTCTACGGACAAAGTGATGAGGTCCAACATATCGGGCAGTTGGCGCCGAATGCGATAGCGGCGTTGACCAGCAACCCGCCGCAGCCAAAACACCGGTCCTAAAAACCCCGCGATAGCGAACATGCCGATGGCAATCAACGCCAATTGCGGCGCAGTCGCTTCCGGAACCACAAGGGCAAGCGATGGGGGGAACACGACGCCCAACAACGCACCCGTTATGGTGCACAACAACCGCAGCCCCATGAAGTCAGTCGCCGATAAACCCAGCGGATGCCCCGCCATCGCCAGCAGCTCCTCCGTCACTTGCAAGGTCGCCCCGCTTTGAGGCAGCAAACGGCTGAGCCGTTGCACCGTCGGCAACAGCAAAGCCCTTACCAAACGCATCACCAGAGAACGCCGCAACTCTTCGTCTTCAACGACATCCACTGGCTCACTTTCATCAATGTGGGCGCGGACCATGCGGGCGACGCGCTCTTGCAGCTGGCGC
Source organism: bacterium HR17 (assembly GCA_002898575.1). Classification (NCBI taxonomy): domain Bacteria; phylum Candidatus Fervidibacterota; class Fervidibacteria; order Fervidibacterales; family Fervidibacteraceae; genus Fervidibacter; species Candidatus Fervidibacter japonicus. Next base: position 7,217 of record BEHT01000051.1, on the reverse strand, counting down.
GCCCGCATCTCCAAGAACAGGCTGACAACCGTCAACACCAACGCCAAAAGCCACAAGCCGCTGACGAGCAGGAGTTCAAGGCTCATCGCGTTTTCACCTGCCCTATAGGTCCACCTGCAGCAACTTGCGAATCCACAGCATACCGAGGCTTTGCATGACGATGCCGGCGGTGATCATGCGTCGTCCCAACTCGGTGTCCAAAAGCAAGCCCATCCACTGCGGGTTGATGACAAACACCATGACAGCGACGGCAAAAGGCAACGCCATCAAAATCCAACCGCTGAACCGCGCTTGTGCCGTGGACGCCGCGATTTCACCGCGCAGTTCAATGCGTTGCCGAATCGTGTCGGCAATGGTGCTGAGGATGCGGGAAAGGTTACCGCCGCGCCGTAACTGGACGAGGATCGCCGACACAGTGATGTCGTAGTCATAACTTTGCACGCGGTTCGCCATGATTTGTAGGGCTTGCTCGACAGGCATGCCCAATGACGATAGCCGAACGACACGGTCCAACTCCTCGGAAATCGGCGGGGGCAATTGGTCGGCGGCGAGCCGAGCGCCTTGCAGGAAACTGTATCCAGCGGCTAACCCGGCGGCGATGATCGTCAGGGCGTCCGCCAATTGATTTTCCAGCAGCGTCTTGCGGCGCGCGATCCGCCAGTTCAGCAGCAAGTTGGGGGCGTAGAAACCGACCGCCCCACCGATCAAGAACCCGACCCATTGTCGCAAAACAAGGGCAGTTACCGCTGCCGTGCCGACCGTCGTGAACAGGAGCAAAACGAGAAATTCCTCGCCGCGAACGGGCAAGCCTGCCTCCATCATCTTGCGCCCATACATTTGCGCCCATCGGGTTCGCGCAAACAAGCGGGTCAGCAACGGAAAGCGTTCCCGCTCTTCTGACAGCACCGCTGTTGTCGGTGTCGCCATGCCGCTTCACCCCTCGTCAATCGCTGATGAACAGGTCTTCTGGTAACGGGAAACCGGCGACGCGAATGCGGTCAGCCCCCAACGGGCGGAACCCAGCGGCACGGTGGCGCCCGATCACTCTCCCTTGCGCGTCAATCCCTTGTTGCTCAAACACGAAAATGTCTTGCAACAGCACCGTGTCACCCTCCAAGCCTTGCACTTCCGTGATGTGCGTCACTTTGCGGGTCCCGTCTGAAAGGCGCGCTTGGTGGACGATCAACTGCACCGCAGAGGCAATTTGGCGGGCGATGGCTTTCTGGGGCAACTCCATCCCTGCCATCATGACCATCGTCTCCAAACGGTAAATTGTGTCGCGGGGCGAGTTGCTGTGGAGCGTGGACATGGAGCCGTCGTGACCGGTGTTCATCGCTTGAATCATGTCCAGCGCTTCAGGACCGCGACATTCGCCGACGATGATGCGATCGGGGCGCATCCGCAGCGCGTTGCGCACCAAGTCGCGAATCGTCACCTCACCGACACCTTCAATGTTGGCGGGACGCGCCTCCAAAGCGACCCAGTTTTCGTGTTGTAGTTGCAGTTCGGCGGCATCTTCCACTGTGACCAACCGCTCCCACGGCGGGATGAAGTTGCTCAGGACATTGAGCATCGTCGTTTTCCCCGAACCCGTGCCGCCAGAGACGATGATGTTCAACCGGGCTTTGACGGCGGCTTGCAAAAAAATCGCCATCGGCTCGGTTAGCGAACCGAACTCAATGAGTTTCTCAATCGTCAGGGGCTTGCGGGAGAATTTGCGGATGGTGATGGACGGTCCTTTGATAGCGAGCGGCGGGATGATGACATTGACGCGGCTGCCGTCAGGCAACCGAGCGTCCATCAGCGGGACGCGTTCGTTCACCTGACGCCCCAACGGTGACAGGATCTTGTCAATAATGCGCAACACATGCTCGTCGTTGTCAAAGCGCTGGTCGCTCAGGTAGATGCGCCCGCGCCGCTCGTAGAAAATCTTGTCGGCGCTATTGACCATGATTTCGGTGATGGTCGGGTCGTCCAAAAAGGCTTGTAGCGGTCCGTAGCCGACCAATTCGTCCAACACTTCCTGCACCAAGACCTCGCGCAACTTGCTCGGCAAAGCCACCCCTTCATCTTCAATCGTTTCCTGAGCGACACGCTCTACCAGCGGGCGCAATTGGTGCGGGTCGCGCATATCCACGCCCCGCGCCAACCCCCGCTCAAAATCTGCGACGACTTTCTGGTGCACTTTCCCCCGCAGCCGCAAAATGAGGTCGCGTTCCTCGTGCGACAAGCGGGGTCGGTCGGCAATCGGTGCCGTGTCTTCCCAAGTGACCGTCTCTTTGGGCACCGTGAACCGCAGGGCATCACCTTCGCCGCTCGCCGCCTCCCCTTGTCCGCCAGTCAGCGGCACCTGCGCCGCTGGCTCCGCACCGGGCTTTGTCCGCCGAATAAACATAACCCCTCACCCTTCAAGGGAACCTCGTTTTACTCAACCTAGCTTAAGTTGCTTCAACGGCGACCCGAAAACCTTTACCCCCACTCTGTGTCGCACGGACGGTGGTGAAAAGACTCGGCAGCGCAACGCTACTGGTCGGGCTTAGGGACAGTGCGCAGGACGCGCACCGTTACTTCCACTTCCAGCCATTCATACCCGTCGGCTTGCGGCTCGGTGAAAAAGTAGGGCAAATTGTAGACAGCGGCGCCAGTGTATAGGCGAGCGGTTTGGCGTTGCTGAATTTCCTCCCACGCTTGCCGGCGCACATAGCCGACGAGCCGCAGTTCGTTCGGGCGTTCCTGGGTCATCTGCGTCGTCCCTCCAATAGTTTCGGCAACAACCCGCGCCGGCTGTAGGGGTGACACCTACAGCCGGCGCGAGGCGCTCAGACGCCTTGTTCAGCCATGTAAGCGATCAAATCCGCCACGCGGCACGAGTAACCCCACTCGTTATCGTACCACGCCGTCACTTTCACCATGCCACCAGGACCGACGAAGGTGAAGGCGGGGTCGCCGTCCACGATGGCAGAATGCGGGTCTTCCTTGAAGTCGCTGGACACGCACTGGTCGGTCTCCACACGCAAGATGCCTCCCAAACCGCCTTCCCGCCACGGTGTTTTTTCAGCCTCTTGGAAAGCGGCGATGAGTTCCTCAGTCGTCGCCTTTTTTGCCGTCACGACATTCAAGTCAATGACCGAGACAGTGGACACGGGCACCCGCAGGGCAACGCCGTGCAGTTTGCCCTTCAATGCCGGCAAGACTAAGTGGATGGCTTTTGCCGCGCCCGTCGTCGTCGGGATGATGTTCATCGCAGCGGCGCGGGCACGCCGCAGGTCTTTGTGCACCAAGTCTAAGATGCGCTGGTCGTTAGTGTAGGCGTGCACTGTCGTCATCAAACCGAACTCAATGCCGAACCGCTCGTGCAACACCTTGCACACGGGTGCCAGGCAGTTGGTCGTGCACGACGCGTTGGAGACGATGTGGTGCTCTTTGGGGTTGTAGGCGGTGTGGTTGACGCCTAACACGACGGTGATGTCTTCGTTTGTAGCGGGGGCGCTGATGATGACCTTCTTAGCGCCGGCTTCCAAATGCGCTCGGGCTTTGGCGCCGTCGGTGAACACCCCCGTTGACTCCAGCACAATGTCCACGCCCAACTCTTTCCACGGCAACTTGGCAGGGTCTTTTTCGCTGAGGACACGAATTTCATCGCCGTTGATGACCAAGTTCCCGCCGCGCACTTCCACTGTGCCGTTGAACCGTCCGTAGTTGGTGTCGTAGCGAAACAGGTGTGCGTTGGTTTCCGAATCTGCCAAGTCGTTGATTGCGACGACATCGGCAACGCCAGGGTGTCGTTCAAGCAACGCCTTCAAGGCTTGGCGCCCGATGCGTCCGAACCCGTTGATTGCGACGCGCACCGCAGCCATCATGTTCCGCCTCCTTCGTCGTGTGGGGTTTTGGCATTGGCATCCGATTCGTTTTCGGGCGAAAATTTAGCACGCAGGTCCCTTGCTTGGATGTAGGTGGGGACGCCCATGATGGACAAACGCCTTTGGATCGTCAACTTGGCGCTCTTGGGCATGTTGGCGCTTAGCGTCCGTCCCTTGTGGTGGCTGCCGTTGTTGTCGTTGGCGGCACTGTTGTGGGGCATGGTGCCGCCGCGACGGTCCGTGCCCGATTGGCGCGATTGGCACCCCGTCTGGGCGACCCTTATCGCTGACCCCCTCTGCCACCGCCTCTCGCGCTGGGTGCACTACCGCAAAGTCATTGGCGGCGATAGCCTAACTTTCGTCCCGACGCCCCAAGGAACGGTCGTCGTTTTGTTGGACTTGAGCAAAAACGATGTAGAGACCCTGCTGCATTTCGTCTGGGTGCGGGCGTTGTTGGCAGCGCTGCACGGGCGCCCTTTGCCGACGGTGCGCCGCGTCGTGGACGGACTGCAACGGTTAAGCCAACGGGTGGAAATCACCTGTTTGATGGGTGTGTTTAGCCGCGACGAGACGGTGTGGCAAAGTGTAGGTTGTTTCGGGATAGGGTGGTGGACACCTGTGCGGCAAGAAGCCCGCGTCTTGCCCGTCGCCGCCAGAACAACTTGGCGCACCTGCCGTCGCCCGACCGGATGGGTCGCGACGACCGACGGCGCCGTCGCCCATTTGGCGGAGTTGGTCGCGACGCTGGCGCAGCACGGCACCCCCGAAAGATGGCTCGCCCGCTACCCCCACGATGACGACCTGACTATCATCTGGATAACCCCGGCATTAAAATTGTGCGGGCACACCGAGACTCAATCACCCCGCTCCGCTTGCTGAGAAGGCGTTGGGCAACGCGCAGTTTCCGTGCGGGGCGGGCATAATCCAAACGAACGCTCAATGTTAGGAGGCACTGAAGATGCGCAGCCCAGAGTTGATGATTGTGGAACAGCGGTTCTTGCGTCCCGACATCCCTGACTTTCGTCCGGGCGACACCGTGCGCGTGACGGTGCGGTTGGGTAAAGAAGAAATCGCCACAAGCGAACAGAAAAGAGAAGGGCGCAAGGAGCGCGAGCCGGTCACCGTGTTTGAGGGCGTCGTCGTTCGGCGTCGCGGCGAAGGCACCAATGCCACATTCACCGTCCGCAAAATCGCCCACGGTGTCGGCACTGAGCGGACTTTCTTCCTGCATTCGCCGCAAATCGTCAAGATAGAAGTCGTTCGGCGCGGTCGGGTGCGCCGGGCGCGCCTTTACTACTTGCGGGGCATGTCCGCTCGTGAAGCCCGCATCAAAGAAGACCGCCGTCGCGCCCTGCGTGACCGCCAAGCACAGCCGTCTTCAGCGGCGTAACTTCCTAAGGCAAACAACGAAGGGGCGACACCGCCGTGGCGTTTCAATGGGACTCTGTCTGGGGTTACTTGATTGTGTTGGGCGTTCTGTTAGTGCTGGGGCAGTTGCGCATCGCTTTGCAACGGGAGCGATGGGAGGACGACCGTCTACGCCAGTTTTTGATGGAAGCCTGCGAATCGTTGCTGATCGCGCTGGCGCTTGTCTTTTTCCTCATTCGCCCCTTCGTCGTCCATGCCTTTTTGATCCCGTCGCAATCTATGGAGCCGACCCTGCTTGTGGGCGACCGCTTGCTCGTCAACAAGTTCGTCTATCGCTTGCGCCCTCCGCACCGCCAAGAGATCGTCGTTTTCAAAGCGCCTGAGTTGGCGCTGCAAAAGTCGGGGCGCCCTGACCAAACCGATTACATCAAACGGCTCATCGGTTTGCCGGGTGACTTGGTGCGTGTAGAGAACGGGCACGCGTTGGTCAACGGTCGCCCCCTCTTGGAGCCTTACTTGCCGCCGTATGTGGGCAACGATGTGTTTCCCGATAACTACCTGCAGCAAACCCCGTGGAACACCACCTATCGCCACCTGATTGAGCGCCACAACGGCAAACTGTGGGTCCGCGTGCCGCCGGGACATTACTTCGTCATGGGTGACAACCGCGCCAACAGCCTAGATAGCCGCGCGTGGGGGTTTGTCGCCGCCGACGCTTTGGTCGGCAAGTCGTTGGTGCGTTTTTGGCCGTTAGCCCGTATCGGGTTCATGCACTGAGACGCTCCCCTTTTTTTAGTCCCGACACAACTGCACAAAGTAGCGATGTAAGCGGAGGTCGTCGGTCAGTTCCGGGTGAAAAGTGCTGGCAAGGATGTTGTCCTGCTGAACCAAAACGGGTTTACCGTCCAGCTCCGCCAACACTTCCACACCCGCGCCGACAGACTCAATGATGGGCGCGCGGATAAACACGCCGCGCACCGGCACTTCGCCCAATTTCGGCACACAAATAGGCGCTTCAAAACTGTCCTTTTGCCGCCCGTAAGCGTTGCGGTTGACGACGATATCCAACACACCCAAGCGGGGTTGGTCGCTCTCTACGATGTGCCGCGCCAACAGGATGGTGCCGGCGCAAGTGCCGAACACTGGCAGCCCCCCACGCAGTCGCTCCTGTAGCGCCTCCAACATCCCGTATCGTTTTCCGACGATGCCCAAAGTGGTGCTCTCGCCGCCTGGTAGAATAAGTCCGTCAATGCCCTCCAAGTCTTTGGGCAAGCGCACTTTAACCGCTTCCACACCCAACCGCTGCAGCATTGCGATGTGCTCGGCAAAGTCGCCTTGAATGGCTAAAACGCCGATGCGCACGTCGGTTCACCTCCGTGAGTGTCTTCAAAACGCGTCGGGAATATGCTCTATGTGCACGATGCGACCCGTTTCGTCCAAATCCACCGCGACCAAATCAAACCGCAAAGTGTAGTCATGCCATCCCTGACGGGCAGCGAACACCTCAGCGGCGTTGCGTAACCGCCGGCGTTGGCGCGGACGCAATGCCTCCGTCGGCGCCCCAAAGGTGTTAGAGGAACGGGCTTTCACTTCCACGAACGCTGCCACCTTTTCCTTGTCCCTGACAGCGACGAGGTCAATCTCACCCACGCGCAGCCGCACGCGCGTGGCGACGATGCGGTAACCCCGCCGGCGCAAATAGAGCGCTGCTGCCTCTTCCGCCAAGCGTCCCCGCTCTGTCGGCGATGCCGGTCGCCCTTGCCACCATTGTCGCAACCGTGTCAACCAGTTCATCACGACCCAACCCTTTTCGGAAGGGTGCTATGGAGGCAGCGCCGCTATCGGCTTCTGGTGATTTCTGTTGTGTTGAATTTCCCCTGCGGCAATGCCTCGGAGGGTGCATCTCCTGATGCACCGCTCTTTCTTCAGCGGCTCAGGAGAGCCGCCCTCCGAGAGTGCGTCGTTCGGAGGGTGCATCTCCTGATGCAC
>BEHT01000050.1 GCA_002898575.1 bacterium HR17 | reverse complement strand
ATGCCTGTCGTGGGTAACCTGTTGGTGGACTTTCTCGGTAAGCCCTACGATGAAGCGCCTGAGGTGTGGCGGGAGGCATCGCCGCTGTTCCATGTCTCCTCGACCAGCGCCCCAACTTTCATCATTCACGGCGACAAAGACCCGTTGGTGCCGGTGGATCAGTCACAGCGCCTGGCGGAAGCCCTCCGACAGGCGGGAGTGGAAGTGCGCCTCGTCGTTGTTGAAGGCATGGGACACGGTTTGAACGGCACCCCAGCGGTGCGCGAGAAGGCGTTGCGCGCCCTTGAGGACGCGTTGGCGTTCTTTGACCGCCACCTAAAAGGGCAAGCGGCTGCCAGCAAGAACACGAAGGGAGCGTGAAAGGTGGATGGTTGTGTCTATACGGGACGCAGTGGTGTTGCACGGGTTCCGCAGCGTCATAGACGGACTTCGCACTTTAGGTTTGGACACAGTGGAATTGCATGTCCAACGCGACCTGACGGTAACGGCGCTGGCGGACGCGGGACAACGCCACGACCTGCGGGCTGCCGGTGGCGTTAAGGCGTTGGAGCGGGAGGCGAGTCGGCTCGGCGTTCGCATCTGCGCCTTTCTACTGGGCAACGATTTTGGCAAACCCGACGCCGACGAGCAAGTCACATGGATGACTCAAACGGTGCGCATCGCCCACCAGTTGGGCGTGCCGGCGGTGCGGGTGGACGCCATCGTCAGCGGTTGGGAGGGAATGGGACAAGAGCGAGTGACACACCTGTTCGCCGAGCATATCAAGCGGGTGCTGGACGCGACGGGCGACGCGGCGGTGGACTTGGGTATTGAAAATCACGGGGCGTTGGGTAACCGCCCCGAGTTTTTGCGGGCAGTGTTGGACGCCGTCGGTTCGCCCCGCTTGGGCTTGACGCTGGACACAGGCAACTTTTATTGGTTCGGGCACCCGTTGTCACGGGTCTACGCCATCATGCAGGAGTTTGCGCCCGTCGTCAAGCACACCCATGTCAAAAACATCGCCTACCCGCCCGACCTGCGGGAACAACAACGCCCTATCGGCTACGAGTATGGGCGCTATGTCTGCCCCATTCCTGACGGTGATATTGACCACCAGCGCGTCGTTGCGCTCCTGCAGGCGGCGGGTTACGACCGCACTTTGTGCATTGAAGACGAAAGCCTCGGCAAGTTTGCGCCGGAAGAACGCCCCACAGTGCTGCAGCGCGGCGCTGAACATTTGAAAGCCCTCTTGGCAGGGTAGGAGAGTGCCCTGGTGGGGTGAGCGGTCCGATGTGGCGCTGTTGCTCCCGACACGCGTTGCCGTTGGGCGAACGGACGCTGGTGATGGGCATCGTCAATGTGACGCCCGATTCGTTTTCGGGCGACAGCGTGCTTGACCCAGAGGCTGCCGCACAGCGGGCATGGCGACTCGTGGAAGACGGTGCCGACATCGTGGACATCGGCGGTGAATCCACCCGACCCGGGTCGCAACCCGTCAGCGTTGACGAAGAGTTGCGCCGTATTTTGCCCGTCTTGGAACGCCTTGCGGCGACGGGCTTTCCGGTGCCCATCTCGGTGGACACCTACAAACCCGTCGTCGCCCAACAGGCGCTGGACGCAGGGGCATGCATCGTCAACGACATCTTTGGGCTGCGGCAACCGGGGATGCTGGAAGTCGTTGCCGCCTACCGTCCCGCTGTCGTCATCATGCACATGCAAGGGACACCCCAAAGGATGCAACTCAACCCCACCTACTCCGATTGCGTTCGGGAAATTGCGGAGTTTCTGGAACGGCAAGCGGCGGTGGCGCAGCAAGCCGGATTGCCCCGCGACCGCATCATCGTTGACCCTGGCATAGGGTTCGGCAAAACGGTCGCCCACAACTTGGAGATCTTGCGGCGCTTGCAGGAAATTCGGGCGTTGGGTTACCCAGTCCTCATCGGCACCTCGCGCAAAAGTTTCATCGGTAAAGTGCTGGGCATAGAAACGCCCGCTCAACGCGTTTGGGGCACGGCGGCGACCATCGCCATCGCCATCGCCAACGGCGCCGACATCGTTCGGGTGCACGATGTCCGCGAAATGGTGCAAGTCGCCCGAATGACCGACGCCGTGGTGCGCTGGCGGGTGGAAAGCACCGGGGCGTGACAGGGGTTAAAACAGCGTGTGTTGCGCCGTCGGGGATTCAGGCGGGCGCTGACGGGCATGGAAGTGGGCTAACCGCAGCGGTTCGGGCAACCGTTGCCCATCTTTTGTGCACCGCAAGACAAATTGCACAGCGGTCTCCAACGAAACTTTGTGCCCGACGGAGACGTAAACGGGTGGGGTAAACGGTTTCGTCCGCACAACCATGCCCAAGATGCGTCCATCTACAGGGTCAATCAACGGCGTCATCGCTCCGCGCTCATGGGGCGGTTCGTCAGCACGCCCATAAAGGCGGCTTTTGGCACACCCGATGGACGGTAAGTCCAGCAAAACGCCCATGTGGCAGGCTAAGCCGAAGTGGCGCGGATGGGCACGCCCTTGCGCATCAAACAACGCCACATCCGGGTCATGGCGCAACTGCTCAAAGGCTGCCAGCACCGCCGGGCTTTCACGGAACGCCAGCAAGCCCGGCACATACGGGAAGGTGACGGGCACGACGGCGTGCGCGACCTCCACCAGTTGCAGGTCAGGAAAGGTCAGCACGCAAACGACCGCATGCATGCGGTCGCTGCCGGCAGGATGGACATCAGCGCCAGCGACATAGCGCACCGTTTCAGGTAACGCGTCGTCCTCCATGACTTGCGCCGACAGTTCCCACTGCAGCCGCTTCGCGTCGTCTACCGACAGATCCCAGCGATGGTGCAATTTTGCCCGCAACTTGCTTGGCGCCTCCATCGCATCGGCGGCGGTTGCGGCTTTCCCTGCGAGCCTCACAACTTGCGCACGGGGTTGACAAGTTTGCCCAACTGCGGGCTTTCAATCTCCACGATGTCGCCGTCCCGCAAGGCTGCTTCGGGTGGCGGCATGATGCCTGTGCCTGTCGTCAGCACTGTCCCGACGGGCACGGGGTTGTCCCGGCGCAAAAAGGCAATCAGGTCGTCAAAACGACGGTTCATTTGCGCGGTGGACGCTTTGCCCTCAAAAATTACCGCACCGTTGCGGATGATGCGACAGGTCACTTCAATGGCGTAAGGGTCGCCGATTTGCCTCTCTGTCACCAGCATCGGTCCGAAGGAGCAGCAGCCTCGGTAGATTTTGGACTGGGGCAGATAGAGCGGGTTTTCACGCTCAATGTCCCACGCGCTCACATCGTTACAGAGGGTGAAGGCGATGGGCGTGTTGTCCGCACCGATGACGACAGCGACTTCGGGCTCCGTCGCTGTGAAGGTGGAGTCGCTGCGGATACAAACGGCGCCAAAGGGCGGAGCACAACGGGGCACAGTCGCCTTGAAAAACAACTCAGGGCGTTCGCTGAAGTAAACGCGGGTGTAAATGTCCGTGCGGCTGTCCTCGTCACGCTCTTCGGCGCTGCGTTTGTAAGTGACGCCAGCGCCCCAGATTTCGGGCGCATCTATCGGCAACAGCAAGTGAGGTTTATCAGGTTCAGGCGGGTTTTGCAGCGCTGACCATGCGACCGTTTCTGCGCCGCGTTGGCGGGCGCGCTGGAACGCTGTTTCGGCGATGTCTTCCACACTGCGATTTTGGCTGAGCGCCGTCTCTACCAGCGCCAGCACAGAGACGGCTTCGTCTGTGATGTCTACAACCGTTGTGCCGTCCACGATGCCGACCCGTTTGCCTTTCGCCGGCAGGTGAAACTGCACCAACCGCACCGCATTTCGCTCCTTTCAAAAATTTGTTTCGTTCAAGTGGCGGGGTAGGCGCGTGCCCGCAAGCGCCGCAACGGGTCACTCCCGCACGAACGGGCGGAAAAAGTCATGCCAGTCGGGATTGCGGAGCGCTTGCATCAGTTTGGCGTAGCCCATGTAGGGCAAATAGGCTGGTTTGCGGGGGCGCTTACGCAGGGTCATGCCTGCCTCTTCGGGCGTGCGGTTGCCCTTTTTGGCGTTGCAACGGGTGCAACACGCGACCAAGTTGTCCCAATCGGTTTTACCGCCTCGGTCGCGGGGAACGACATGGTCAACCGTCAAGCCCGGACCCCGATAGCCGCAGTATTGGCAGGTAAAATCGTCGCGCAACAAGATGCTACGCCGATTGAGCCGCACACGGGCAGGGGGACGATGAGCGTAAACCATCAACCGCACGACCGAAGGGACAGGCAGCGTCTCACGGGCAGCGCGCAAGGAAATACCGTCCGCCGGTTTGATAAGTTCCGCCTTGCCTTTCAGCAGCAGGACGAGGGCGCGACGGACAGGCACGACATTCAGCGGCTCAAAGTTGCGGTTGAGCACCAAAACGGGTTGGCTCAAGAGCCCATCGGGCGCTGAGAACACCCTCACCCCCTTTGGATGCGTGTCGTCGGTCGTTCTGCCCGTCATGACGGTTCACCTGCATCTGCAGGGTTGAAGAATGACGCTTCAATTTTGGCGCAACCAACCGACACCCTCAACGCTAATGGTCGCCGGTTCGTCTCTCGCCCCTAACAGATGAAAGCGCACGGGCAAAAATTGCTCAATGAGCCAAATGTGCGTGGCGGTGTGTAAAGTCAAGGTGCTGGTGCGGATGGCTGAATGTCCGTCCGCCAACGCCATGAAAAGCACCAGTTGGTCGGCTAGATGCGGGTCAACCGGTGCGTCCGTGCGCCAGTGAGCGGTGAAAGCGTCAACGGCTTCGTCGGCGACGCGCTCAGCGGGTTTGCCCTTTTCGCCCAACGCCGAAAAGCCCGCAACGCCTGTCTCCGTTTCCACCACAATCAGCACCGCCGTGCCCGTTGACGGCGACGGCAAATCGCCGATGTCTACCTCAATCAGCCTCTGCGGAATGCCCATCGCCAGCAAGCGGTTGACGGCTTGGTTGGCTTGGCGGACGGCAATGGAGCGGGGCAAGTTGGACAACACGCTGACGACAACGATGCGCTGTAACGCCCCGCGTTCTGTCCAAGAGAGCGGTTGCAATGGGGTGGCAAGGGGCGTGATACGGGCATTCAATTCGCCCCCGCCTGCGGGAAACCAACCGGCTTTGACCAACTGGAAACTCACTTCGGCGCCCATGCGACGGATGGTGGGCAAAAACACCGAGGCAAGGTAATGAGCGGAGGGGCTGAATGGGACATGCGTGCCGCAGCGGACGATGCGCACCGACGAAGGAGCAGGCGCAAAGAGCAGGGCAGGCAATACCGTTTGCAGCACCAAAGTGCCCGAACCGGCGCTGGGTTGATAGGCGGAAACATCCATCAAAAACGCACCGCCGCGCAACTGGGTCGGGATGAACCGCAGTTCGGTGCTGCCAATGACATCGCCCTCCACTTGCGCTTGGCAGATAGCGGCTGCCGCCTGCACGGCGGTCAAGTGCTGGGGGCGCAGCCCGGGGTTTTTGCGTTTGGCGCGGATGTTGACGATGCGGACGGGTTTGCCCGTGACGGCAGCCAACGCCAAACTGCTGCGCAAAATCTGTCCGCCCCCTTCGCCGTAACTGCCATCTACGGTGACCCAGTCCATCCCGATCACCCGTTAGAGGAGCGATTTAATGTCCATGCCCGTGCTCATCGGGCAACGACGGCAGTTGCGGGGTAGGGATGTGGATGCGGATGCCCGTCAGCCGCCACATGCGGACATTACCGTCTTCCATCGCTGCGACCAGGGTGTTATCAGGCAAAAACGCGACGCCCCGCACATCGTTCCAGTAATCACTGCCGGCTTGGCGCCCGACATTCTCGCGGATCGTGCGGAGGCGTTTGCCCGTGCGGGTTTCAAAAATCCAAACGGCGTTATCGCCGCAACCGGCGGCTATCAACTGCCCATCACGGCTGAACGCTATCGCCCAAACATTACCTTCCATGCCGCTGCACCACGCAATTTGTTTACCTGTCTGCCAGTCAATCACGCGAACGCCCATACCAGTGTAACCGCCGACGGCTAAGGCGCGCCCGTCAGGCGTCCATGCAAGACAGAGCGGGTTGTAGCCCAAGGGCGGGTGCTTCACGACAGGCTCTCCCTTATCAATATCCCACACCCACACGGTGCCGTCGGTGCTGCCAGAGGCTAACAAGCGCGTTTCTTGGGGCGAAAAGGCTAAGGCAGTGACGGTGTCCTCGTGCCCCCAAAGGGTGCGGCGCAGTTGTCCTGTCGCCAAATCCCACAGTTTGACGGTCGTGTCGCGGCTACCCGTCGCCAACACTTTGCCGTCAGGCGAAACGGCAACGGCTTGAATCCAACCCGTGTGCCAATCGGTGGTGTGGTCAGCGTCCCAAAGGCGTTCCAATTTACCCGTCGCCACCTGCCACATCCGCACAGTCATATCGGCGCCGCCCGAAATCAAATGCTGGCTGTCAGGTGTGAAGGCGAGACAAGTGATGGTGCGGGTGTGCCCTTTCAAGGTGTGCAGCAACTGACGGTTGGGTAACCGCCACAGTTTGACGGTGTTGTCTTTTGCAGCCGTCGCCAACAACCGTCCGTCGGGCGAAAGGGCTATCGTGACAATCGGTGCGTCGTGGGCGTGAAACTCACCGACTGTCACGATTAGCGTCTCGCCCATGTTTTGCCGATAGGTTTCAGAAAAAGACCACAGCAGCACGATCAACCCCAGCGTGATGAGCACTAAGATGACCATGCGTTCCCGGGGCGTCGTCATATTCCGTCACCTCGTTAGCGCTGAGCGTTGCTGCCGCTTCAAAGTTTAGTGCGGGTGCGCGAGCGGCTGGCAGAGGGAAACAGGCTGCGCCCTGGCAAACAGCAAAAGCGACGCAAAGCACCTTTTGCGACTGCCGTCAAAATGGGCACCGATGCAAATTCGCAGCCATGAAGGGGGATGCCGAATGACACCGTTGCGCATCGCAGTCATTCCTGGCGATGGCATAGGACCTGAGGTCGTGCGGGAAGGGCTGAAGGTGCTGGACGCCGCCTGTCAGGCGGAAGGCATGCGCTATGAGACGGTGTATTTTGACCTCGGCGGCGACCGTTACTTGCGCACGGGCGAAACACTGCCTGACAGCGTGTTGGACGAACTGCGGCAGTTTGACGCCATCTATTTCGGCGCCGTCGGTCACCCCGATGTCCCGCCGGGCGTGTTAGAGCGGGGCGTTTTGCTCAAACTGCGATTTGCCTTGGACTTGTTCGTCAACTTGCGTCCGGTGCGGTTGTATGCCGGCGTGCCGACGCCTTTACAGGGCAAAACGCCCGACGACATTGATTTTGTCGTCGTGCGGGAGAACACCGAAGATGTTTACGCGCTGGACGGGACGAGTTTTCGGCAGGGCACGCCTGATGAAGTCGCGTGGCAACCTGCCATCTACACCCGCAAGGGCACCGAACGCGTTATCCGCTACGCTTTTGACCTTGCCCGCCGGCGCGCTGCTGAACGGGGCAAACCTGCCAAAGTGACCTTGGTGGACAAAGCCAATGTCATGACTGTCGGGCACGGTCTGTGGCGACGGGTTTTCGCTGAAATTGCCGGGCAGTTTCCCGATGTGCAAACGGAAACGCTTTATGTGGACGCAGCGGCGATGGAGTTCGTCTTACATCCCGAACGCTTTCAGGTCGTCGTCACGACCAACTTGTTCGGCGACATCCTGACAGATTTGGGAGCCGCGATCGCTGGGGGCATCGGTATCGCCGCATCAGGCAACATTCATCCGGGTAAGGTGTCGCTCTTTGAACCCGTACACGGGTCGGCGCCGACGATTGCTGGTAAAGGGTGGGCATGCCCATTGGCGGCAATTTTGACGGCGGCGTTGATGATGGAGCATCTGGGCGCTGGGCAAGTCGCCCGCCGTATTGAAAACGCCGTCGTCGCCGCCCTACAAACGGGTAAAATTCGTTCGTTGGAAGCGGGGCAAATGGGGTTGACAACATCGCAGGTCGGCGACCTCATAGCGTCGCTGGTGTAAGTGCAGAGTAAGCGCATGAGAGGGTCGGGGCGCATTTTGGTTCGCCCCGACCCTTTCATTGGGGCGGTGTCGTCTCAAACGCGCCGCTGTTCCACCATTTGGCGAAGCGTTAGATGCCCGGCACGCTCCATCGCTTTTTGGCGGATTTCGCGGATATGCTCTTCAAAGGTCGGGCGTTGGGTGCGATATAGCACGCCGACCCATTTGCGTTCTGGGTCGGAAGCGTAACGGATGGCTTGTTGCATGTCCGTCGGGTCATAGTCTGCAGGCAAGTCGGCGACCTTCTGCTTGTAAAAATCGTAAGTGTCAAAGAACGTCACACAGGGGCTGAGAATGTGCACGAGAGCAAACCCCGGATGTTCAATGGCTTGGGCGATGACCTCTGCCAACTTTTTGGCCCGCGCGGAAAACTCACGGGCGACAAAAGTCGCCCCCAGCACAATCGCCAAAGTGCACGGCTCTACATCCGATTCGTAACTCCCGTAGGGCGTGGAATCCGTCGCTTGCATCGGCAAGGTTGTCGGCGACGCTTGCCCCTTTGTCAAGGCATATAGGTTGTTGTCCAACAGCAAGTAGGCAAGGTTAATGTTGCGCCGGCAGGCGTGCATGAAGTGGTTGCCGCCAATCGCCAAAGTGTCGCCGTCACCGCCCACCGCCACAACGGTCAAGTCCGGGTTCGCCGCCTTCACCCCCAACGCGACAGGCATCGTCCGCCCGTGTAAACTGTGGAAGCCGTAACAGGTCGTGAAGGCGGGAAAACGCCCGGAACAGCCGATGCCCGAAACGATGACGACTTGCTCGGGGTCCAACTTCAGCATCCCCAAAGCCATGAAGGTCGCCGTCAAGACACCGAAGTCGCCACATCCAGGGCACCAGATCGGCTTGACCTCGGACTTGTAGCGTTCCCGCGTCTGGGCGTCAACAGCCATTGTCGGTCGCCTCCGTCGGCAAAATTTATCGGCACAAACGCCGTTAGTTTTCAAAATGGCACCGGTTCACGCAGCAAGTCCCTGATTGCGTCCATGATTTCCCGCACTTTGAACGGGACACCGGTCACCTTCGCGTAGGAGACCACATCCAATCCGGTTTCGCCCCGGATGAGATGGGCGAACTGTCCGGTGTAATTGAGTTCGGGCAACAACACACGGTTCATGTTCTTGATAAAGCGGCGCACGACCTCGCGATGGAGCGGATACAGCATGCTGATGTGCAGCGCCGCGACGGAAATGCCTTCCTGCTGCAACCGATCAATGGCTTCCCGCACCGCGCCCGCCGTTGACCCCCACGCAATTACACCGACATCCGCATGGAGCGGACCATACCAGCGGTAACCCTGAAAGCCAGGGTAATACTCGTCGTAATGCAACGCCAGTTGCAGCTTGCGGAAGCGCTTTTCGGTCATCGTCATGTGGTTGGTCGGGTCCCAGTTGGGGTGCCCGTATTCGTCATGTTCTAACCCCTCTACCGTGTAAGTGCCGGGGCGTCCGGGAATGGACATGGGTGAAACCCCTGTCTCCGTGAGTTTGTAGCGTTTGTAGCCGTCATCGCCGTTCGTGTTATGAATGAGGGGGTCGTAAACTTCTCTGTCCAGCACGATGATTTTTTCAAGGTCAAGGGGGGCGATGGTTTCGGTGCGGTGGGCTAAGGCTTGATCACCCAAAATGATGACCGGCAACTGGCACAGTTCCGCCAAGTTGAAAGCGTGCACCGTTACATAGAAGCAACCTTGCACGGTGCTGGGTGCCAAAACGATGCGGGGCACATCGCCGTGTCCACCGTAAACGGCTTGATACAGGTCGCTTTGTTCGGTCTTCGTCGGCATGCCCGTGCTGGGACCGGCGCGCTGGTTGTCCAAGATGACGCACGGAATTTCTGCCATGGCAGCGTGCCCCAGAAACTCCGTCATCAGGGAAAAGCCTGGACCTGAAGTCGCCGTCATCGCCTTCGCCCCCGCAAAGGACGCCCCCAAGACGGCGCCGATGGCGGCGATTTCGTCCTCCACCTGCAACGCTGTCCCACCGAAATGGGGTAGATGAGCCATCATCCACTCCAAGATGTCGCTGGCAGGCGTAATGGGGTAACCGGCGAACACCTTGCAACCGGCGGCGACAGCACCCAAACAGATGGCTTCGTTGCCCGACAAAATCAGCCGGTCGCGCATCGGACGGGGCTCCACGCGGAACGCGTCGCGCTTGGGCACCTTTTGGGCTTCCTCGTAACCTGTATGCAGAGCGGTGATGTTGCTCATGACGACTTTTTCGCCGCGCCGTCCCCAGTAGTCGCGAATGAGTTGCTCAAAAACCTCTTGAGGCACACCGAACCACGCCGCAAAGGCGCCCAAGATGACCATGTTTTTCGCCATCGGGTTGCGCAGCCGCGTCTTGGCAATGTCACTGAAGGGCAACCCGTAAGCCGTCGCCGTGCCCGGAACGCCCTTCGGCTCAAATTTGGTGTCGTAAATCAGGACGCCGTCAGGGTTGAACTCGTAACGGTGACGCTCCCACGCCTCTTCATCAAAGCAAATCAAGATGTCCGCTTCGTCTCCGTGCGAATAGATGGGGTGCTCAGCGGCGCGGACTTGGATCATCGCCTGCCCGCCTTTGATTTCCGCAGGGTAGGTGCGGAAGGTGAAAATTTCCAAGCCACACCGGGCGAGGGCGTGGGCAATAAATTCACCCGTGCGGATAATCCCGCCCTCCAGCGTGTCGCCGCCGACCCGCACCGTGAATGCATTGACTGGCATCGTCCGTCGCCTCCTAAGCGGTCAGCGTGTCCCTACGCATAACTTTAGCATCGCCGATCACTGTAAGGTCACACCAAACTGCCGTCCCCTCTGGAGATGGACGGTCGTCTGATTTTCGGCGGTTCTGGGGCGATTGGTGAGCGGCGTTGGGTCTGTGCGGGGGCGTTTAGCCGACCAGACCGCGTTCCACCAAAGTCTCCGCGATTTGCACGGTGTTCAGCGCCGCACCCTTGCGCAAGTTGTCAGCGACGACCCACAGCCATACCCCGTGGGGATTGAACGGGTCCGAGCGAATGCGCCCGACATAGACGGCGTCTTTCCCTGCTGCATCCAACGGTGTCGGATAGGTGCGGTAAGCGCTACCGTCCGACAATTCCATCGGCTCGTCCACTACAACGACGCCCTTTGCACCGTGCAAAATTGTCCGCACTTCAGCGGCTGAAAGCGGGCTCTCCACTTCTACATAAATGGCTTCCGCATGCCCGATAAAGACGGGCACGCGCACGCAAGTGGCAGTCACGGGCAAATGCGGCGCGTGCAGAATCTTGCGCGTTTCACGCACCAGTTTCCATTCCTCGTTGGTATAGCCTTCCTCTTCAAACCGCCAGTTGGCGCCTGCCAGCACATTGAAGGCGATTTGACGCGGATGGACTTTGCACTCGCCGGCGTCCATGCCGTGCAACACGCGGTGCGTTTGTGTCTCCAATTCCTCCATTGCGGCGCTGCCCGCTCCCGAAACGGCTTGGTAAGTGCTGACGATGACGCGGCGCAACCGCGCCGCGTCGTGCAGGGGCTTCAACGCGACGACCATTTGAATGGTGGAGCAGTTGGGGCTGGCAATGTAGCGCTGCGGGACTTCACCGACGCCGGGCAGCACAACCGTCCCATTGCCCCGCACGACCTCCAAATCGTCGGAGTTCACTTCGGGCACAACCAACGGGACGCCTTCCACCAGCCGAAAATCCGAGCCGTTGTCAATGACGACCGCCCCTGCTTCAAGAGCGACGCGGGCGAACTGCTTGGCGGCACCCTTTTCGCCTTCCGTGCCCGCAAAAAACACGATATCCATGCCCTTGAAAGCAGCGGGAGTGCATTCGTGCACCTGCACTGTCTTGCCATCAATGTCCACTGTGCGGGCAGTTCGCGCCAAGACCAACGGCTCATCGGCGAGGGGCAATTTAGATCGCCACAAGCACCGCACCATTTCCTTGCCGACCGCACCGATGCCGACGACCGCGACCTTCAATGAACGCAACCCTCTTCACCTCCTTGACCGGGCAAACCTGTATCGGTAGGGTGTAGCGCACTGAGCCCTACGCCCTCGCGTCTAACGGCGTTCCTACAGCCGCACATAAGGGCGCAACTGCTCCAGTTTCTTGGGACCAATGCCTTTGACCTCCAGCAGTTGTTCAATGCTTTTGAAACCGCCGATTTGGCGGCGGTAGTCAAGGATGCGCTTGGCTAACGCCGGACCGATGCCCGGCAACTGTATCAGATCCGATTCCGTCGCCGTGTTCAAATGGACGACAGAGGGAGGCACCGATTTTTTGCCGGCGGGCGTCGCTTTGTCGGCAAGCGAGGAACGCAGCGGGGTAAGGGCTAATGTGCCGGTTGGGGACACCGTTGCACCCTCTCTTTGACGACTGGGCACGATAACTTCCTGCCCGTCTTCCAAGAACGCGGCGAGGTTAAGAGCCTGTAAGTCGGCGTCGGGACGCACTTGGGCTAACTTGACGGCGTCTTCCACGCGGCTGCCCAAAGGCAACGCGATGACCCCGGGCTTGGCGACAGCCCCTTTGACGTGCACTTTTAACCGAGGCAGTGGGCGTTCAGCGTCGGCAGAGGATGGTAGTGTTTGTAACACCAACGGTGGTTCCGTCCACCGCTTGACCGCGATCGCCGAAAGGCTCACCGCGATGACCGAGAGGCTCACCAATGCCAAGTAGCGCTCAATCGGATGCTCCCACAGCACCATGTCAATTCGCCTCGGTAGACCGCTCCGACGCTAAGACGCGTTCCACGACGACCAACAATTCGTCAGGGTTGAAGGGCTTTGCCAAGTAACTGTCAGCGCCTTGCATCCACGATACCATCGCTCCCACATCCGATGCGTAGGCTGTCAGGACGATGATGGGAATGTGGGCGGTTTCTGGCGATTCTTTCAACACCCGAATGACTTCATAGCCATCCACTTCGGGCATCAAGACATCCACGATGAGAAGGTTAGGCTTCTCCGTCATCGCCATGCGAATAGCGTCGGCACCGTTGTCGGCAGTCAGCACTTCGTAGCCCCGCACTTCCAGATTCAACCGCACCAACTCCACGATAGCGGGGTCGTCATCCGCCACCAGCACTCTCGCTTTCGGACGGAGTTGCTGCATCGCTGTCGCCCCCAATTGCGGCAGGTTGACCGGAGAGTTGCCGTTCTGTGTCCTCCAACTTCGCCAGCAACTCCCGTGTCCTCTCCCACTCGCGGCGCGCAAAGCGGTCGCGGGGGTTGGCTGCCAATCGTTGCTCCAAGTTCCGTAAGTGACGCCGACATTCTAAGATACGCAACCGAACACGGTGCAATTGCCCTTGCTTGTCGCTCATGACACTAAGCCACCCGTTGCCCTCGCCGAATTATTTGTGTCGCGCCCCTTGATTATGGCAGCCGGCACCCCTTGCAGGCACGCGTGGCGGAGGGGGCGGGATTTGAACCCGCGAACCCTTGACGGGCGCCCGGATTTCAAGTCCGGCGGGGTACCAGGCTCCCCAACCCCTCCGACCGCTAACTCCCCTGCGATGATCCCCGACGCCGTTGAATGGCTGGGGCGCCTGGCTTCGAACCAGGGACCTCGGGATCCAGAGTCCCGCGTGCTACCAGCTGCACCACGCCCCAGCCGTTATCCGATGCACAATTATAACGGTGCCGTTGACAACGCGAAAGCGTAACTGTGATGCGCTGCACGCAGCGTTGAGTGTTCGCGGAACGACACGCGTTGCATACCTTGCTTTAGCCACGCAGTTCATGCCACACCGCGGCGGCTTTTAAAAACTGCCGCGAGGTCGGGTGATTTTGTTTGTTTCGTCCATGGGCGACGCTGCTCAGCGTTTTGGGGTTGCTACTCCTACTCGTGATAGTGTGGCGGATGGCGGTCACGCTAACGGCAACGCCTGCCCCCACACCGATAAAGGAAGGGGGGCGTTCCGATGAAGTGCAAATCTTGCGAGGGCAGTTGGTCGTTGAAATACCCGACCGTCACGAGCGCTGGACCTTGTGGTTTCGCACGGGGCGCTACGATGCGCGCTCCCGTGTTGCCGACACTCGCGACAGTGCATGCCAAGTGGAGCGCCGCGGCGCAGTCGTTACCGTTTTTGCCGCCCCTCGCATCATCGTTGACTTTACAGAACACACGATGCGCATGACCGACGGTGTTACCATTATCGGCGTGCAAGCCCGGTTGAGAATGCGTGTGCCGCAACTGAAGTGGAATTGGCGGACAGACCGCCTAAAAGGTGGCGGCACAGTGCGTTTGGACGGCGAACGGGTTTGGGGTGTCGCCGACGGATTTACAGGCGATACAGCCTTGCAACGCTTGCACTTAGCCAACCCCCGTTTGCAATGGCGGTCTAAGCCGTCCAGCGACACCGCAAAGGAGTGACCCAGCATGGCGCTGGACGCCGATGTGTTAGAAGGACGCGACTTAAAAAAGCGCTATCGGCACCGATGGGTGGTCAACGGCGTCACGATTCAAGTGCGGCGAGGAGAGGTCGTCGGCTTGCTCGGTCCCAACGGTGCGGGGAAGACCACGACCTTTTACATGCTTATCGGGTTCGTCACCCCCGATGACGGACGCGTCCTGCTCGGCGACCGCGACATCACGCGATTACCAATGTATCGTCGCGCCCGGTTGGGTATCAGTTACTTGCCTCAGGAACCCTCTGTCTTTCGCAAACTGACCGTGGAAGAAAACATCCTTTTAGTGCTGGAAATGCAGGGACTGTCGCCACGACAGCAGCGCGAAATTGCTGAACATCTCATGGACGAATTGAATTTAACGCGCGTGCGCAAGCACTTGGGGCAAGAACTTTCAGGCGGAGAACGGCGCCGCGTGGAAATCGCCCGCGCCTTAGCGACCAACCCTAAATTTTTGCTGTTGGACGAACCCTTCACAGGTGTTGACCCGATCGCAGTGGACGATTTACAGCGCATCGTCACGCAACTTAGACAACGAGGTATCGGCATTCTCATCACCGACCACAATGTCCGTGAGACGCTCAAAATTACTGACCGCAGTTACATCATCTCGGAAGGTGTCATCCGCACACACGGAACGCCGCAGGTCATCGTCAACGACCCAGTCGCCCGCCGCTATTACTTGGGCGAAAGTTTTGAGCTTTAGCCAACGCTCGGCAAAAGAGTTTATCCGCGCCGCTATGAGCCCACAACGAGGCAGGTGAAGGGTTTGACGCTCTTAGACCGCTACCTGATGCGGGAGTTGACCAACGCATGGCTGACCGGATTGGCTGTGTTCGCCGGTTTTTTGATGGCGGGTGAAGTCTTAGGAAAAGGCATTGAGTTGCTTTTCGTGCTCAAAGCCCCTGTAACCGATGCCGCGCGCTGGTTTTTGTTGGCATTGCCTAACCTCGTTGCCCTTAGTTTACCGATGGCGACGCTGCTCGCCGTCGTCATGACCATCGGGCGTATGAGCCACGACTTGGAGATCGTTGCCCTGTTGGCAGCAGGCATCAGTTTTCGGCGCTTGCTGTTACCTGTCGCGACACTGTCGGGTGCCCTTTGCGCCCTTTCCCTGTGGCTGAACGCCTTTGTCGTCCCGCCCACTTATGGTGCTGCGGATGCATTGCTCTGGCGTTATCGCGAAGGCGGCAACGGCGTGGCGCGGGGAATCCTCATCGCCGAACCGACGGACGCCCCCCGTATCCTTTTAGGCGCCCGCCAATTTAACCCCCGCACCAAGACGCTGGAAGGTGTGTGGCTGCTAGAACGCTTTGAGCGTGGACAGCGGGTGTATGTGGAAGCCTCCTACGCTCGTTGGGAAGACGGTCAATTGGAATTCCACGAGGGGTTTATTCAAGTCATTGCGCCCCCTGACAAACCCGTGATGCGGGAGTATTTTGCGCGCCTTTCGCGTCCCGTACCTTTGCGTCCACCAGCTGCCTTTGCCAGCGGCACCAAACAATTCGCCCCCAATCGGCTCAGCCTGCCCGCGCTAACGGCGCAAATTCGCATGTTGCAAAAGTGGCAAGTGCCCCGCGAGCAGGTCTTGGAATACATCGTGGAGTGGCACAACCGATTTGCCCTCGCCATCAGTTGCCTTGTCTTGGCGCTTTTAGGTGCCCCCATCGCCCTGCAACTGGGACGGGGTGGCGGTATCGCCGTCGGCGTCAGCGTCATCATCGTTTTACTCTACTACCTCGTCTGGAACGTCGGAACTTTGCTGGCGAAAGCCGGCTCCTTGCCTCCACTGGTGGGCAGCCATCTGGCGAACTTGGCAGGCATAACAGGTGCCGCCTTCTTGCTGTGGCGATTGCGCTGAGGATTGCCACCACTGCCTCACCCGACCTCAGCACGCATCCTGCGCCCTTCCCTTCTATCTGACCCCATCGCCGTGAGGAAACTTCACCGATGTCCCCTGCGGGCACGGGGATGGGCAGCGTGATAAGCGGACCGCAATTGGGGCGTCAGGACATGTGTGTAGCGTTGGGTCGTTGTGATGCGACTATGCCCCAGCATCTCTTGAATGCTCCGCAAATCTGAGCCACCCAAAAGTAAGTGGGTCGCAAAAGTGTGGCGAAGTTTGTGGGGCGAAAGTTTGCGTCCCAAAAACTCTTGCGTGTAGCGCGCGATCAACCGAATGACCGTTTCCCGTTGCAGCGCTTTGCCCCGTCGGCTCAAAAACAAAAAGGGGGTGCCTTCCCTGTTGTCCAAGTGTGGACGCCCTTCGTTCAGGTAGCGACACAAGGCAGCAATAGCGGCTTTGCCCAATGGCACCAAGCGTTCCTTGCCCCCTTTGCCCATCACCCGCACAAACCCCGTCTCCAAATTCACGCTGTCTACCCGAAGCGCGACCAATTCACCCACCCGTAGCCCCGTCGCATACAGCAATTCCAGTATCGCATAATCGCGCAACAGTAACGGTGAAGCATGTGTCGCATTCATAGTAAACTCTTTCATCCGCTCCAGCAGTTCGTGGGCTTCTGTGACGGTCAAAAATTGGGGGAGCGTCGGGGGTTGTTTGGGCGACGGCAAATGCAAAGTCGGGTCACGGTCACACACGCCCTCCCGCACAAGGAAACGATGGAAGAGGCGCACAACTGTTAGGCGCCGACTGACTGTCGCTGGCGCTAACCGCTTGCCTTGCAGCCTTGCTAAATAGGCGACGACCGTATCAGCCCCCGCTTCCGCCGGAACGATATGGTGCTCCGCCAGAAAGGCGAGGTAATGGCGCAAATCGTCAGTGTAAGCGACAACGGAATTTTCCATCAAACCGCGTTCCGTGCGCAGGTAGAGAGCGAAGTCGTCCAACCATCGGGCAAATTCAGGCGGTAACGCTTTGGGATACGCCATTGCCTTCACCTCGCTTCAAGTTCGCCGTCCTCAAAAACTTTGACAGCCAAACGATGTCACCAGGACGCCATCAGCCCCGCGCTGCCCTGCCCTCTTCGTCTTTGCCGTTCAGCCTGACGCTTCAAACTTTAAGCCTTTTGCCAACTTGAGGTAATGACCCAGCGCTCTGCGACACATCTGCGGCGCTATCGTCGTAGGCTTAACGATGTCCCGCCAGTGCGTCGGTTCCCACCACACCTGAGCGGTGAGGCTCGTCTGGAGCGATTGAGCCTTGAGCGCGCCAAAGGTAAAGAACGCAATAGCAACTGCTCAGCCCTATCAAAAGCGTCGTATCACCGCTTCCCCCAGCGACATAGCAGGACGCATTTCTGCCTGTCAGCGCATTGTCATGTACCCCGAAGATACAGCATTGTCAGTGCTCCACCCAAAGGAGTTCAAAGGATTCTGACGGTAAAGAAATATCCAATCGGTCGTCTTTCAGCGATAGCGTCTCACCCGTCAGCGCATTGCGGATGTGAGGTTGGGGGGAACCTGTCCAACGCAACCGCACTTGCACATTTTCCGTAACTTTCAGGTTAGAGATGACCGCCAACACCTGACGCTGCGAAGGATGTTGCCAAACAGCGACCATAACTTCTGGGTCAACAGGCGATTCTATCACCCAATACGGGTTGGGACGCCACGCGGGGGAAAACAGTGCTTTTCTGGCATCAAAACGGCGAAAGACTTCAGAAACTTTTACGACCGTCTTGACATTCATGTATTCCATCAAACCGATGGGAACGCCGTGGGGGAGAAACCACGCATATGCCATCCGTGTTTGGCGGTCTGTTGGTGGGTTTTCTCCTGCTTCAGGCATTATTGGGTCAAAAAGATTGGGCACACCCCAATTGGTGGAAAGACAGCGGGCACGGAACAACCCCAAACCCAAACATTTGCCGTAAGTTCCTTCAGGGGTTCGCATGCTTGGACCTTGCAAGGGCCAAGCCGCAAATTCACCCGTCAACCACTCCGTCGCAAACCCCATCACGGAAGGGACAAATTCCCATGAGTGCATCCAAAAGTGATAGCGAGGAAAACCCGCTCGCTCAGGCGCCGTTTTCGGGACGGGAGCACGCACATGGTCTTCAAGGAACAAGCACATCACACGATTGAACTCCCGCCCTTCCAAAACTGGCACCGTTAAATGGCGCTTACCCTGCTCATCTTCCCAACCGCAACCGTGACGGGGATTGTTGCAACCCATTTGCCCTGTCATCCAACCGTCCGAATAAAGCCCATCCAAACCCAACTTGAGGATGTTCTCTATCGCCCAACCGTAAAACAGCCATTTGCGGTAGGTGTAGGACTTACCGCAAGCCATGTAGTGAGGCACTTTTTCCCATTCAAGGACATTTTCGGGCAACCGCTTCCATTCATCGGCGTATCGGGCGAATTCATCGTTGAGGGGCGAAATCCTGTGGGGGCAGTGGGCGACACCCAAAAAGGCGATACCTTTTCGGTGGCAAAACTCTTTTACTTCTTCCAAAACCTTGCGGTCAACATGGTAGGGGTCATTAAGCGACCGCATCGCTGTCCCCGCAGGGACGGGCCAAACAAGCGCCATGTCAACATCGTCGGCAATTTGATTCATCGCCTGCCAAGGTTCAAAGCGAACGGTTGACCCCTTCATCATGGAGTAGTCAGGCGGGAGGGGCTTTATGGGTGTGGCTTGGATGCCAAATTGAAAAACACGCCCGTCCAAAAAGGAAGGGCGCTCCACCAAGTTGATGACATATTTGGGTCTTTTGAGGTCTGGCAGGAAAGTGCAAAAGTTGTCCTCAGATTTGAGCACCCAGTGCTGCAGCGATGTGTAAGTAAAACCCAAACCGCCATCTTCATCGCCAAACCAGTGGTAGAAGTTGACGATGCCCTCTTTCGCATCAGCTAACCAAGGCAAGCGGAGCGGTTTGTCAGGAATCCAACCCGCCAAGGCTCGGGCGAAAGTTTGATACAACCGCAAATGTTTGGCGACGAGCGACACGACGATGCGCATCTCATCCACCTTACGCCTTTTGCCCTTCACCTTCAAGGTAACCCACAAAAGACCGTCAAATTCAACGAACATTTCCGCACGAAAGTGCAACCCTCGCACTTCGCCTTCAGTGAGGAAATCTATGCGGCTTTGCTTCCGTTGCAGGATGCGGAAACGCTTTATTGGAACGACATGTTCCTTTCCGTCCAACTTGACGATGATTTGTATCGGTGCAGCCAACAACTCTCTCCCTTGACTTTGAATGCTGGAAGGCAAGAGGCTATCTTCCCACTTCATGGAGCGTCCCCAGACAGAGATCGTCCTTCCACGCACCTGCACAGGTTGCCAAGGCATCGGAACGCGGTCTTGTTGGGCGTATTCGTCGTAGATTTGGCTCGTTAACCAGACGGGTTTTTCTTCCGCCTGTTTGACCACTATGCTTTCGCCCACTGCCACCCCTCCTTTTCGTTTAAAGCACAACGGCATCGTTGTGACGACAAGACCGATTGCCAGCACCATGAAACCGAAATTGCTTCGTTTACTCATCTGTTGTCGTTGGGACATAGTCCTTGCCACACCTCATCAGCAGTCACCCTTCGCTGGCTTCCAGCGGAGCGATAAATTGCTTCAATAACCGCCATCGTATGCAGATTATCGCGCCCGCTGCTCAGGGGCTCGCAGCCGTTAATCAGACATGTGCCGAAGTGTTCCAACTCTGTCCTAAACGGGTCATCATTGAACCCCCTAAAGACCTGTCGGATTCTCTTAGGACCGCTGATCAGACAAATTTCTCCACCGATGTTATGGAGGATGCCTTCGGTGCCATAGACGAGCACGAATTCTCCCCAAACGATTGCGTCACTCCAGGGAGAAGCCTTCGCAGCATACAAACAAGCCAAATCACCAATCGCTCCATCGTCAAACTCCATCAAACATGCCGCGATGTCTTCGCA
>BEHT01000049.1 GCA_002898575.1 bacterium HR17 | reverse complement strand
GGTTACAGCACCGAGTTGCTGCACTTGTTTTGGGCGACGGGGTTGACGCCTGCGGAAGGCGAACGCGACGAAGACGAAATACTGGAAATCGTGCCAATGGATTTGCACGAGGCTGTCGCTGCCATTGACCGCGGCGAAATTCAGGACGCCAAGTCGGTCGCCGGGTTGCTGCTGGCTTGGCGAAAGTTGTCGGGCAACGGCTGAGGGGAAAGGGATTGACGCAGCGCGATGAACTAAAGAGCGATTGTCCAAGACGGTATGGACACATTGACGGCAAGGTGCAGCCAACCGCGCATTCTATGAGGTGGGGACGCGAAATGGCACGAGGAAGCGCAACGGTTGGGCTGACCTAAATCCCACCGATGGTGGCATCTTACTGAAGGCAACAGTGACGACGCTCAGGTGTCACACAGCATGCAAAGGAGGGACTGACGATGGCGGAACGCATGGGTATTTTGGTCGGTGGTGGGCCGGCGCCGGGGATCAACAGCGTCATCGGCGCCGCTGCGATTGAAGCCATCAACGCGGGGTTAGAAGTCGTCGGCATTTATGACGGTTTTGAGCACCTGATGAAAGGGCGCACGGACATGGTGCGCCCGTTGACCATCCCCGATGTCTCCCGTATCCACTTTGAAGGCGGCTCCATTTTGCGCACTTCGCGCGCGAACCCGACCCGCAAGGCGGAAGATTTGCAAAACACGGTCAAGGCGCTCAAAGAGTTGGGCATCCGTTACTTGGTGACCATCGGTGGCGACGACACGGCGTTCTCCGCCAGCGAGGTAGCCAAGGCGGCGGGCGGGCAAATTCGCGTCGCCCATGTGCCCAAGACGATTGACAACGACTTACCGTTGCCAGGCGGCATGCCCACCTTCGGCTTTGAGACAGCCCGCCATGTCGGCACCGAGTTGGTCCGCAACTTGATGGAAGACTCCCGCACGACAAACCGGTGGTATTTCGTCGTCGTCATGGGGCGCAAAGCAGGGCACTTGGCGTTGGGCATCGGTAAAGCCGCCGGTGCGACAGTGACCGTCATCGGCGAGGAGTTCCCGAAAGAGCGCATTGCGTTGTCCGAAGTGTGCGATGTGTTGGAGGGGGCGATTTTGAAGCGGCGGCTGCTGGGGCGCAAAGACGGTGTCGCCGTCATCGCCGAAGGCATCGGCGAAAAATTAAATCCAGAAGAGCTGGCGAAAATCCCCGGCGTGGAAGTGGAATACGACCCACACGGGCACATCCTATTAGGCGAGATTCCGCTGGCGACCATCTTGAAGCGTGAAATCCAACGACGCTTCGCCGAGCGGGGCGAAAAGATGACCATCGTGGATGTGACTTTGGGTTACGAGTTGCGGTGCGCTCCGCCCATCCCCTTTGACATTGACTACACCCGCACTTTGGGCTACGGAGCGGTCAAGTTTTTGCTGAGTGAGCCTGACACGGACGCCTTGATGTTAGGCGGGATGGTGTGTTTGGACAGCGGGCGCATTCGGGTGTTGCCTTTTGACGAGTTGCGTGACCCTGTGACGGGACGAACGAAAGTCCGCTTGGTGGACATCCATTCCGAGCACTACAAGGTGGCGCGCGAATACATGATTCGGCTGGAACCACGCGATCTGGAAGACAGCACGACGCTGGAGCGGTTGGCGGAAGCGGCAAAGGTGACCCCCGAACAGTTCAAAGCCAAGTTCGCCCATGTCGTCGGGCTGTAAGGCAATTATCTGCCAAGCGCCGCCGCGCCGGTTGGACTGACGGAGGCGATGGGTCATTGAGGCGTAGCCTTCTCTACCTCCTGGCGTTGTGGGCTACCGAAACGGTGGTCGCGATCACCCCCGCTGCACGCCCCAAGGTCGTTGTGTTCATCATGGACGGGCTCAGTTACCGCCAGGTGCTGCCGCAAGGCTTGCTGGCGTTTGGGCGTGAAGGGGCATGGTTGGCGCGCAACGGCAGCCTGGCAGTGCTCAACACGATGGGCTACGGCGGCGCCGACCGGTTTCGGGCAGCGATGACCATCGCTTGCGGCATGCGGGCGTTCGGCGACCAGACAGCGGCGTGGGTGTTGCACGCCGATGAGCCGCTGGACGCTGACACCGCCCTTGGTGCTTTTCGGCGGCGTGTCGGCGCTGCCCCGCTCCCCGCTGCCCCTCCCCCTTTCAAACCGCTCGTTTTCCCGATGCTGGCGGAGTTGCGCTGGCGCAACGAACGGATGCAAAAGAAACCGCTGCCCTTCGGCGTCGTTGTGCAATCGCTGCGGCGAAAGAGCATTCACACCGTCGCTATCGGCACAGGCGATTACTTTACGGCGCCCCAAATTGCTGAACGCTACCGACACGGGCTGTTGATGGCGTTGGACGAACACGGGGTCGGTGTCGGTGTAACAGGAACCGCGTTGCTGCGGAAGGACCCGACGATGCCTTTTGGGCTGGCGGTGGACGCCCGGCGCTGGCGTGACGCTATCGCGGCGGCGTGGCGGGTTGCGGACTTTTTGGTGTTGTTTCCGGGTGAGACGCTGCGGGCGGACCTTTACGGGAGCGAGCGGCTCATCCCCGTCGCAGTGCGACGCGAGTTACAGTTGCTGCGCCCGGTCATTGCTCGCATGGACATGCAGCGGGACTTGCTGTTGGTTTTTTCACTGGCGCCGTCGCGCCAGAACCACTATGAGCACACTTTTTTGTGCGCTGTCGGCAAAGATACAATTCCGGGCGGGACGCTCACTTCGGCGACGACGCACCAAATCGGCGTCGTGTCTATCTTGGACATCCCGGCGACGGTCCTCCATTTTTTCGGGGCGGAAGCCGTTCGCCCCATCAACGGGGCACCCCTTGAATCCGTCGCTGTCAGCCAGCCTCTCGTCCCTTACCTGTTCGGTATCGGAGAGGCAGCACGCATCACTGATAGTTGGTGGCGGGTGACGGCGCTGGCTGTGTGGTGCATCGCTCAAGCCGTCATCTTTGTAGCGGTCACTGTAATGCTGCTGGCGGAGCGAAGGGTGTGGGACACAGGGCGCATCGCTATGGCGGGGATAGCATGGTTGCCCGCCGTTGTGCACCTAAGCGGCAGTGGGGTCAACAAACTGTTGCAGCACGATTACATGATGGGTGTAGGGCAATGGATGCTCGGCGCACTGAGCGCGGCGGTCGCTGCCGTGTGGAGTTGGCGGGACCCGACGGCGTCTGTGCGGGGGGCAGCGGTGTGGACGAGCGCTGTCTTTGCCGCCGACGCAGTGACGGGTGGGGCGCTCAGCACCAACACGCCGTTGGGCTACTCCACTTTTTTTGGCGGGCGCTACTACGGATTAGGCAATGTAGGCATGGGGCTGATGTTGGGCGCAGTGTTCGCCCTTGCGCTGACAGGACACTGGCAACGATGGGCGGCGGCGGTGGCAGGGGCTGTCGGAACAGTTCTGGTCGGTGCCCCTATCTTTGGCGCCGATATCGGCGGCGCCTTGACGGGCGCAGCGTTGACGGGGACCATCCTTGGAGCCGGACGGTGGCGCTGGTGGCACATCGCCCTTGTCCTGTCAGTGACAGCAGCGCTGCTCGGTGTGTTTGCCGCATGGGAACTAGCCCGCCCAGAACCGCTGACCCATTGGGGGCGGTTCGTTCACAGCATCGCGCAGGACGGTTTTCAAGTGTTGCTGGCGATGGTGTGGACGAAGTTGGGTATCACGCTGCGGGCGTTCAGGGCAGCACATTGGGACATTGCGCTGGCGGCACAAGCCGTCGCAATGGCGGCACTTTGGTGGCAGGGCGAACGGAGCTGGCGGTTCTGGGCACTGGTCGTTGGCAGCGTTGTGGCGTGTCTGCTCAACGATTCGGGTCCGCAAACACCGGTGGCGTTCGGGTTCCTGCCACTGTGCGCCCTGATGCTCTCCGCGTCAGCAACACCGTCCCGCACGGACAAGAGTGTCGTCGTCTTGCGGTAAACTTAGAATGCCAAACGCATTGCTATCGGCAAAGGAGGTGCTGGCACCGATGAAGCGACCGGTGACCTGCCGCCATTGCGGTAAAGTCTTGCGGGAGGGGCAGGTCGTCGGCGTTTCCCTTTGGGCGAACGGGCAAGTGTATTTGCATGTGCACTTTCGCTGCCCCCGATGCCATCGGTTCGGGCACATGAACTTGCCACCCGAACGGTGGGCAGGGGCGACATTGGTATGGGATGCATCGGTTTCGGAAATGACTCCCGAAGAGGCGGAAGTTTTCCGCCGCTTGCCCCCTATCACGGCGGACGATGTGCTGGAGTTTTACGAAGCGCTGAAGTTCATTGACCGTTTACCCCGAGCGCTGCTGGAGCGCCCGCCGCGTCCCAAGCCCCATTCTGCCCAGAGCCGAGGTGAGCACCCGTGAGCCCTTGGCGGCTGGGTGTATCCACCTACTCCTACTGGCACTTTCGGGGCGACCGTTATCCCGTAGAACGGGTGATGGAACACGCCGCTGTGTTAGGGTTGGCGGGCGTGGAACTTTTGCACCGCCAGATGGACAGCGACGAGCCAGCCTACCTGCGGCGCCTGAAACGCACCGCTTTTCAGTTAGGGCTGGACCTTTACTGCCTCGCCATCCACCAAGACTTCGTGCACCCGGACGCCGCTGAGCGGCAGCAGCACATTGACCACACCCGCCGTTGCTTGCAACTGGCGCACGAGTTGGGCATCCCCGCCCTGCGGGTGAATGCGGGGCGCTGGAAAACGATTAAGGATTTTGACGAGTTGATGCAGCAAGGCGGCATAGAGCCACCCCTGAACGGCTACACCGACAGCGACGCCTTCGGTTGGGTCACCGGCGCACTGGAAGCCTGCCTGCCCGACGCAGAGCGCTACGGGGTCGTGCTGGCGCTGGAAAACCATTGGGGCTTGACGGCAACGGCAGAGGGAACGCTCCGCATCGTCACCGCCATCAACTCCGAATGGCTGCGGGTTTGCCTGGACATCGGCAACTTGCTTCGCTACGCCGATGGAGCGGTGCAATGGGAGCCCGACTACGACGGTCTCGCCCGGCTGGCGCCTCACGCCATCTTGGTGCACGCCAAGACCTACATCGGCGGAGGCGAGTGGTACACGCTGGACATTGACTACGCCCGTGTGGCGGCTATACTGCGACAGGCGCACTACCGCGGTTACATTTCACTGGAGTATGAAGGTAAAGCCGACCCGCCGGTCGGCGTCCCGCAAAGCGTTGCCCTACTACAGCAAGCCTTCGGGCTACGAGACGCGGGACGGTAAAGGAGTAAATTTCGTGGGTGCAGACGGTTGACCGCAGCGCTGGCACGAACTCGGGACGCGGAGGCTCTCCACGCCTTTATGTGCACCGGTGGCTTCTTCGGCAGCGTTAACTATGACACCCTGCGCATTGTTGGTCACTTTGCCCTTACGGGCGCAGCAGCGCCTTGACGATGTGGCGGGCTTCGCCCCGAGCCAACCGCCAAAACACTTCCACGCCCTGCTCCAGCGGAAACTCCTGCACCCACGAAGTCACTTCCACGCGCCTGCTTACGACCAACTGCAACGCAGTGGCGAAGTCGTCGTCGGTGTAAGCGTAACTGCCTTGTACCCGCTTTTCACCGTAAACGATGCCCATGCCGGAAAGAAGTGTTTCGTCGTCGTGCAAGCCGACCCAAACGGCGGTGCCCGTCGGGTGCAACGCGTCCACTGCGAGCCGCCGCGTTTGCGCCCGGCCGACGGCGTCCAGCGCCAAATCAAATCGCTCTCCATCTGTGAGGGCGTCCACTTGGGCGAGGAAATCGCCTTGCGTTGGGTCAATGACAGCGTCGGTAAACTGGTCGGCAATCGTCTGACGGTCTGGCGCGATTTCCACGACCGCCACAAAGTTGGCTCCCATCGCTTTAGCGACCTGCGCGCAGACCAAACCGATGGGACCGGCGCCGAACACGAGGACCCGTTGCGGCAACACTTGCCCGGCGAGCCGAACGGCGTGGACGGCGTTGGCAACTGGCTCCACCATTGCCCCCATGCAGGTGTCAGCAATGTCGGGCAGCGGATGGCAATTTTCCGCCGGCACGGCGACCAGCTCCGCAAACGCGCCCGGACGGTGCATGCTCATCAATTGCCGGCGCTCACAAATGTTGCTTTTGCCGATCCGACACCAACGGCAGGTGTGGCACACGACGAAGGGGTTGACAGCGACCTTTTGCCCCACGCACAACCCTGTCACGCCATCGCCCAACGCGACGATGGTGCCAGCAAACTCGTGTCCCATGATCAAGGGCGGGCGCCGACGCGGGTGGCGTTGGACAACGCATTCTAACTCAGAGCCACAAATGCCAGCGTGCCCGACGCGGACGATCACTTCACCCGGCGCCGGCTGTGGATCCGGCACTTCTGTGAGTTCCAACCGCTCCCAGTCGGCATACAGCAATGCCTTCATTCTCAAATCGCCTCCGAGGTCAGATTGTAACACCGCTGTGTTGACAGACGGAGCGCCCTGCGTTAGACTTAGGAATGTCATGACATATCCTGACTATACAGAAGGGAGACGCCGAATAGCGTGGCGCAACAGGGTTTGCTGAGCCGTCAAATCTACGAGCAGATTCGCGCCCGCATTCTGCGGCGGGAATTTGCACCGGGCATGAAAGTGACTTATCGGCAACTGGCGGAGCAATTGGGTGTCAGCCGCGTCCCTATCGGGGAAGCCATCCGCCAGTTAGAGCGGGAGGGGTTCATCGTTTGCACGCCCCGCGGCATTTACATCAATCACCTGACCGTCCGCGATGTGGAAGAGGTTTTTGATATGCGGGAAATGCTGGAGGGGTTGAGTTGTCGCTTGTTCGTGGCGGTTGCGACCCCTGCCGACTTAGAGTTGCTGAAAGGTTATGCCGACGAGTGGGAGCGGTTGTTGGACAAGGGGCGCTTTGACTTAGCCCAAGAGGTCAATGTCCGCTTCCATGCCCACATCGCCAAGCGGACGCCTTATCCCTATCTGGCGCAAGTCATTGAGACGCTATTGCTACGGGCGCGGATGATCGGTGTAAAAACCTTCGGCGACAAAAAGGGCGATTGGCATCGGGAACGGTGGGGGCATTACGCCATTTTGGACGCCATCGCCGCCAAAGACCCTGAGCGGGCGGAGACCGTGATGCGCCAACACATTCGCTTCGGCAAGGAAGATATCATCACCGCCATGCTGAAGGAAGGGCTTAAATAGGAGGTGGAAGCGATGCGGCGCGAAGTCCCAATGTGGTTGGCGATTGTCGTGGTCGCGGTTGTCGTCGGGCTGATCGGGCTGATTTACTTTTGGCGATGGCAGCAGGCACCGTCCATTCCGCCAGAGGTGCAAGAGCAAATAGAGGCGGGGAAAGCCCCGCCCATCCGCCGTGTCCCCAAACGGTGACGGCACGGTCACCACTAAGGAGGTGCGTTGCCATGCGACGCAAGGCCTTCACGCTCATTGAGTTGTTGGTCGTGATCGCGATCATCGCGATCCTGGCGGCAATTCTGTTTCCTGTGTTCAGCCAGGCTCGCGAGAAAGCGCGACAAGCGACTTGCTTGTCCTACAAAAAGAACATCGGGACAGCATGGGCGATGTATGCCCAAGATTACGATGAGCGGCTGCCGTTATTTATTGTCCTCAATGTGCCCGGTGGTCCTTGGGGCACGCATGTCGTTTTGCAGCCTTACACCCGCAACCGCCAAATTTTCTCCTGCCCGACGGCGGGAAAGGGGCGGTTTCTCGCTTACTCCGTCAACACAGCGTGCCCTGCGGGTTACGCCCAGATGGCGAGCGTGTTCGGCAACATCCAGAGCAATCAGTTCCCGCCCAATGGCGGATTGGGGCGCTGCTATTGGCAACTGGGCAGCCCCGGCGATTATTGGGTCGCTGGACTGTCTGAAATTCCTGAACCCGCTGAAACGATTGCCCTTTGGTGCGTCCCGACTTCTACCTATTGCGGAGACATCCCCGTTGACTCCGACACCCATGTCTGCACGATCGCGTGCGGTTGGTGGATGCTGTGCGGGGTGGACGAGCCGCCGACATTGGCGGGTCCTTTCGGTTCGCCCGACTTCAAATTTGGGCGCATCAACAACACGCATCTGGAAGGCTCCATCTATGTCTTCGCCGACAGCCATGCCAAGTGGTATCGCCCACTGCAGACGGTCAAACCAAAAAATTTGTGGACACGCTTGAAGTGAACGAGGTATGCGCGGAAAGTCGCGCCTATTGGCGCTGGCAGTTATTTGGCTGATGACAAGCGTCATTTTGACCCTGCACCAAAGGAGGGGGCAAACGATGGAGAAGGTATCCTTTCGGGTACTCCTGCGCCCGCAAGCGCCTTTTAAGTTGCCCGGTCAGGTGGATTGCAACAGCCCCGCCCATTGGGACGGCGACTCGCTGTTCGTCTTCACTTCTGCCGGTCATCCCTTCCGCAGTTGCGGCAAAAATTTGCTTGCCCTCGGCGAACCTCAACCCGTGCGCTTCAACAACGAAGTTAACGGTGGGCGCTGGATTGAGTCCACATGGAAAGCGGAAGATGGCACCCTTTACGGCTGGTATCACTTTGAGCCGCGCGATGTGTGCCCCGGCACGACCCTGACGGCGCCGCAAATTGGTGCTCTGCGCTCCCGCGATAACGGCGCCACTTGGGAAGACTTGGGCATCGTCCTAAAAGCGCCTGACGAAACGATTGACTGCACGGCGCAAAATGGCTACTTCGCCGGCGGGCACGGCGATTTTTGTGTCCTGCTGGATGCACAAAGCGAGTGGCTTTATTTCTTTTTTGGCAACTACGGCGGCGATGTGACGGAGCAAGGCGTTTGCGTTGCCCGAATGCGCTGGCACGACCGCGACAACCCTGTCGGCAAGGTATGGAAATGGTGCGACGGCAAATGGGACGAACCGGGACTTGACGGCAAAGTTACGCCGATTTTCCCAGCTGCGGTCGCATGGCAACGGGCGGACTGCGAATCCTTTTGGGGTCCGTCGGTGCACTTCAACACGCATTTGGGTTGCTATGTCATGCTGCTCAACCGGGCGAAGGGCAAAGGGTGGACGCAGGAAGGCATCTATGTCAGTTTCAACGCCGACCCCGCCGACCCAATGGCGTGGACGCCGCCGCAGAAAATTTACGACGGCGGACGCTGGTACCCGCAAGTGATGGGATTGGCGCGAGGCGAGACGGACAAGGTGGCGGGCAAAGTCGCCCGCTTTTTCATGGGCGGTGAGTCGGTGTGGGAGATCGTGTTCTTGCAGCCACATGAGTCAGAGTAAGGGGGACGGGCATGGCAGCGCCTTCGGCGACAACCCCATCCTGCATCGCCGAACCGCCGACGCGGTTGCTCTGGCGCCTTGTCCCGCTCATGGTTGTGCTGGTTCCCTTCAACCTTGCCTGGGTGTTGCAACTGGAGGTTATTCAGTTTGTCTCGTGGCCGACCATCTTGGCGGTGCCGATGAACGCCTTAGCGCTGTTGGTGGTGCTGACAGGTTTGAACCGTTGCCTGAAAGCACTTGGTCTCACTTCCCCATTACGACAGGGCGAATTGGTGCTCCTTTACACAGTCCTTGGCTTGTCCAGCGCCATCGGGGGGACGGATTTTTTGCAAGTGTTGGTCTCCATGATGGGCTATCCCTTCTTTTTTGCGACACCTGAAAACCGCTGGCGCGACCTCTTTCTGCCCCTGCTGCCGTCGGCGTTGACGGTGCAGGACAAAAATGCCTTGCAGGGGTTTTACTACGGCGACGCTTCACTTTATCGGCGTGACCACTTTGCGGCGTGGCTGTTGCCATGCGGATTGTGGCTGCTGTTCGTCAGTTGTTTGGTGACAGCGATGGTGTGCCTTTGCTTGCTTTTGCGGCGGCGATGGAGTGAAGAGGAGCGGTTGACTTACCCGCTCATTTGGGTGCCGCTGCAAGTAACAGAAGAGGCAGGAACGCTTTGGCGGACAGCGATGTTTTGGTGGGGTATCGGGACAGCCGTTGGGGTAACCCTCATCAACGGGCTGCACGGGCTCGTCCCGTCTTTGCCCCAGTTGCCCCTGCGGGGGCAACTGGATTGGACACAACTTATTCCACAACGCCCGTGGAACGCGTTAGGGGCGATGCCTTTTGGCATCTACCCTTTCGCCATCGGGTTGGGTATTTTCATGCCGCTGGACTTGTCCTTTTCGTGTTGGTTTTTCTACCTCGTCCACCGGCTAGAACGGGTCATGGTCGCAGCGTTGGGTTGGGATGTGGAACCGCGGGTGCCTTACTTCCCTGAACAAGCGACGGCGACTTGGGTCGCCCTTTGCCTCTTTTTGCTGTGGCATGCCCGTGCCTCTCTATGGCGGTCATGGACCGCACCGCCATTGTCCGACGAACCGCTGCCATTGCGCTGGGCATTTTTCGGTTTCGCCGTTTGCTTTTTGCTGCTGACAGCGTTTGGCTGGTTTATCGGGTTGCCGTTGGGGCTATCGGCGGTTTACTTTGCCCTTTACTTCTTGCTGTCGCTGTCCTTCACGCGGGCGCGAGCGGAGTTGGGTGCCATCGCTCACGATTTACCGTTTGGCGGGCCGACGAATGTGCTGACGACGCTGTTGGGGACGCAAAGGCTTGCGCCCAAAACCCTGACGGCGTTAGCGCTTCTTTACTGGTTCAATCGCTCCTACGGCAGCCACCCCATGCCTTTTCTGCTGGAAGGGATGCGCATGGCGAAGGAAACGGGGGTGCCCTTGCGCCCTTTGCCTGCGCTCTTTCTCGGCACGACGGTCGTCAGTTTCGTCGCTTTCTTTTGGCTTGTGTTGGACTTGATGTATCGGTTGGGAGCGGCAACGGCGCGGGTGAAAGGCGACATTGTCCGCTACTATGTGGACATCTACCCGCAATTGCAAGCGTGGTTGACCGTCCCGACGCTGCCCCGTCGGGATGCAGCGGCGTGGATGACGGGAGCCTTCTTAGGGACATGGGCGATGATGCACTGGCGATGGCGCCAAGGAGGATTGCCGTTCCATCCGATGGGTTACGCCTTGGCGAGCAACTGGTCTATGGACTACTTGTGGTGCAGTTTGCTCATCAGTTGGGCGATAAAAGCGGCGCTCCTGCACTACGGTGGGGCGCAAGGCTATCGTAAAACGGTCCCGCTGTTTGTCGGGTTGGTGGTTGGGGAAGCGGTGGCAGCCAGTTGTTGGGGCGCTGTCAGCCTTGTCCTTGAGCGCCCCACTTACAGTTTCTGGCCATGATGCCCCCGTCGCTCACCATACGAAGGAGGGCTACGCACCGTGCGGATCACCGAAGTAGAAACGCTTTACCTGCGGTTGCCCCAAGTGGAAGCGAAAGAGAGTGGCGTTCAAGATGCCCTTATCGTGCGGGTGCACACAGATGACGGCATCGTCGGCATCGGAGAAGTGGATTCAGCGCCAGCGGTCGTTCACGCCATCGTCCACGCGCCTTTTTCCCATTCGTTAGCGTGCGGGTTGCGTGAGTTGCTGCTTGGCGAAGACCCGTTGGAGCGGGAACGGTTGTGGCGCAAACTTTACGCAGGCAGTTACTACTTCGGGCGTCGCAGCGCGGTCATTCACGCGCTCAGCGGGATTGACCTTGCCCTTTGGGACATCGCCGGCAAATTTTTCGGCGTTCCTGTCCATCGGCTTTTGGGGGCGACTTATCGCGACCGTGTGCGGGCTTATGCGTCCGTGTTGTTTCCCGCAACGCCTGAGGCGACGAAGGAAAAAGCCGAACAGTTGCGGGCAATGGGATGGACAGCGATGAAGTTTGGCTGGGGCGGGTTCGGAAAAGACGAGCACACTGACCTTGCGCTGGTGCGAGCGTTGCGGGACGGCACCGACGAGCAATGCGCGGTGATGGTGGATGTCGGGATGCGATGGGATGTGCCGACCGCCCTCAAGATGACCCAACGGTTGGCGGAATTTCACCTCGTGTGGCTGGAAGAACCGCTGCCTGCCGACCATCTGGAGGGTTACGCGACCTTGACCCGTTACAGCCCTGTGCGGATTGCTGCGGGTGAGGAAGCGACGACCCGTTACGAGTTTCGTGACCTGATAGAACGAGGTGGCATTAATGTCGCGCAACCCGATTTGTCCCGCTGTGGTGGGTTGACGGAAGCATGGAGAATTGCTGTGCTCGCGGAGATGCAAGGGCGATGGGTTGTCCCACACAGTTTTTCCACGGGCATTTTGTTGGCTGCCAGTTTGCACTTTGTCGCCGCTTTACCGCCCGAGTGGGCACCGTTTGTGGAGTTCCCGATGGAGCCGTCCCCTTTGGTCACCGAGTTGGTGGAACCTCCTATAGGGTTGCAACCGGACGGGACAGTGAAGGTGCCAGAAGGGGTGGGATGGGGCGTCACCCTGAACGAGCAAACCCTTGAGCGTTTTCGCGTTCTGTAAAGCGCTCCCATAAAGGCGTGACAAACTACTGACATCGGAGACGCCCAAACGAGGTGATCAAACGGTGCGGTTTTTGCGCGCCCTTGTCCAGCGGTTCACGCAAATTTTTCAGCGCCCGCAGCGGGAAGTGGACGACGCCTTTTTGGACGAACTAGAGGAAGCTCTCATCCTCGCCGATGTCGGCGTGGCGACGACAGAAAAGCTGATGGCGCCTATCCGCGACGGTGTCCGGCGCAACGCCCTGCGGACGGCGGCGGAGGTGCAAGAAGCGTTGGTCAACGCCATCGTCGCCCTGTTGGGCGATGACCACACTTTGCGGTTTGCCCCAGCGCCGCCGACGGTGTGGCTGTTCGTCGGTATCAATGGGACGGGCAAGACAACGACCGTCGCTAAGTTTGCCCGATGGGCGCAACGGCAGGGGCGCAAACCGCTGCTTGTCGCCGCCGACACTTTTCGCGCAGCCGCCATTGATCAACTGAAAGTGTGGGGCGATCGGTTGCGCGTGCCGGTCATCGCCCACCAGATGGGCGCCGACCCAGCGGCGGTCGCCTTTGACGGCGTGCAGGCAGCAAAAGCCCGCGGGCACGACCTCGTCCTCATTGACACCGCCGGCCGCATGCACACCAAGTTCAACCTGCTGGAAGAAATGCGCAAAATCTTTCGGTCGGTGACCAAAGTGCTGGAACGCGAACCGGATGAAGTGCTATTGGTGCTGGATGGGACGGCAGGGCAAAACGCCATCGCACAAGCGGAGCGGTTTCGGCAAGCGGTGCCCGTCACCGGCATCGTCGTCACCAAACTGGACGGGACGGCGAAGGGCGGTGCGGTCCTCGCTATCCGCGACCAATTGGGTCTGCCCATCAAAGCCGTCGGTGTCGGCGAAACAGCCGACGATTTGGAGTTGTTTGACCCGACCGCTTTCGCCCGCGCTTTGGTCGGATTTGAACCGGACATCCACGGTTCGGCTTAGGGGGGGCTACGATGTTCCAAAAGCTACTCGGATTGCTAGGTCTGGCAAAAGAGGAGCGCAAGGGCGCCAGTTGGCGCGAGCCGCAGGGCGAGTTGCGTATCCGTCCGATGACCTTTGACGACTTGGACGCGGTCGCGCAGATTGAGCGGATGTGTTTTGGTTGGGGGGCATGGTCAAAAGGCGCGTTCGCCTCGGAACTCAAACGAGGGCAGGACAGTTGCTTTATGGTCGCTACTGTCGGTGATGTCGTCGTCGGGTTTGCGGGATGGCGGCGGGAACTCAACGAAGCCCATGTCGCTAACATTGCCGTGCACCCTCAAATGCAAGGACGCAAAATCGGTGAACTGTTACTGCGGGCGATTTTGGAGGAAGCGGTGCGACGAGGCATCAATATCTCGCTGCTAGAAGTGCGCAAAAGCAACACCGTCGCGCAAAATCTTTATCGCAAATATGGCTACGAAGTCATCGGCGTCCGCCGAGGCTACTATCAGTTTCCGTTAGAAGACGGCTTGGTCATGAAATTGACCGACATCCGTTCGGCGCTGCAACGGGTGCCACCGCCGAAAGCCTCTGTCGCAAAACCGTGAAGGTGGGAACGAGCGCGCTATGAAGGGCGAAACGGTCACGCGTCTCGCCGCCCCACAGCGCACGATAGAGCCTTCGGTCGTCACTTGGCGGTCAGTGGCGTTAGGGCTAATTGCCGTCGTCATTAACACCTTTTGGGTCACGGTCGTGGAAGTGCGCTGGTATAGCCTTGACGGCAGTTGCCTTCCCATCTTCATCACCCCCGTTTTCATCCTGTTAGTGGCGGTGTTGCTCAACAGCCTCTTGCAATGGCTTGTTCCCCGCTTTGCGTTGACGCCTGCGGAACTTATTGCCGTGTATGTCATGGTCTTCATTTCCGAAACGCTGTCGGGACACGACATGTTGCAGAACCTTTTCGGGCAAATGAATCACGCCTTCTGGTTTGATTCGCCGTCCAATCGGTGGCGGGAACTCTTTTTGAGTTACATTCCCCAGTGGCTCGTTGTCAGCGATCGGGCGACCCTTGCGGGGTTTTACCAGGGCAATAGTTCGCCTTACTCGTGGCTGGTGTTGCGGCAATGGATGGTGCCCCTTATCGTCTGGGGCATTTTCGTCGGTGTGCTGGGTGTTTGGATGCTTTGCTTCGTCGCATTGGTGCGCCGACAATGGATGGACCACGAAAAATTGGTCTATCCCATCGTCCAGTTACCCGCCGCGATGGTGCAACAGGATGCGTGGCGCAGCCTTTACCGTCGCCCCGCTTTCCTTTACGGTTTCCTTTTGCCCTGCGCGATTGCCTTGATGAACGGCTTGCACGAACTTTACCCACAAATTCCTGAGTTCAGCCGATACATAAAACTCCACGACATGCGCCAGTACATCACGGGGCGACCTTGGGACGCAATGAACCCGTTCCAAATTTCCATGTATCCCTTCGCCATCGGCTTGGCTTATTTTCTGCCGCTTGACCTGAGTTTCTCTTGCTGGTTCTTTTTCGTCCTGCGATTAGCCGAACAAGTCTTTGGCGCCGTCTTTGGCTGGGAGCAAATTCCGGGCTTCCCTTTCTTCGGACAACAAGCCTCGGGGGCGTGGCTGACGCTGGGCGTGATGGCGCTCTGGTCATCTCGTCGTTGGCTTTTTGAAACGCTGAAAGATGCCCTCGGACGAAGTAAGATTGGGCGGGGAGAAGAAGAGCCGCTGCACTTTCGCTGGGCGTGGTTGGGCTTGCTCGCTATGACGCCCTTGCTCGCCGCGTTCACGCAGTTGATGGGTATGGGACTGCTAATGCTGACTGTGTTTTGGGCGGTGTTTTTTCTGTTCAGTGTCGCTATCACGCGGGTGCGGGCGGAACTGGGTGCCCCC
Organism: bacterium HR17; assembly: GCA_002898575.1. Taxonomy (NCBI): domain Bacteria; phylum Candidatus Fervidibacterota; class Fervidibacteria; order Fervidibacterales; family Fervidibacteraceae; genus Fervidibacter; species Candidatus Fervidibacter japonicus. The sequence goes on along the minus strand of BEHT01000049.1, from coordinate 6,290 downwards.
CACGAAATCGTTTACGCCCAACCCCGCAACATCGTCGCCGACCTGTTTGGGACGGGCAGGTTTTCGCCTCGCGAACTGACCGCCATTTCGTTGACCCACTGGTTCAATCGGGGCTACCGCTGTCACCCGATGCCGGGCATGCTGGAAGCCTTCAAATTCGCCCAACTGTTTGGTATCTCCCAGCGAACGATGGCGGGATTGGTTTTTGTGACCTACTTGCTGTCCATTCCTGTGACCTATTGGGCAAACCTGCATGTGTGCTATCGGGAAGGAGCAACGGCGAAATGCATCGGCTTCAAAGCGTGGGTTGGTTGGGAAGCGTTCAATCAACTGGCAAGTTGGCTGCAAACGCCTCAACAAGTCCTCAACCCCCGTCGTATCGCTATGCTCGCCGGGGCAGGCATTGTCTGGGGCTTATGGGCGCTGCGGTTGGCAGTCGGTTCGTTCCCACTCCACCATGCCGGTTACGCCTTGGCGGTCAGCTACGCCATGAACTACTTTTGGTTTGCCTTTCTTATCAGTTGGCTGGCGAAGGCGCTGATTTTGAAGTTCGGTGGCAGCCGTGCCCACCGGGATTTCACGCCCTTTTTCGTGGGACTCATCCTCGGCGATTTCACCGCCGGCAGCATCTGGGCGATTTGGGGACCGGTGCGAGGTTTCCGCAACTACCGTATCTACATCTTCTGACCGCACCGCAACTTCCAGCATTTGTAGGACATCAAAATAAATGGGGCACCAATACTCGCCGCTGTGCACCGATAGCAAAATTGTGACCAAGTAACCTAACGCCGTCGCAAATGACAGGCGAAGGATGGGCAGGCACGGACAACGGCTAACGGCGGACATTTGTCATCGGTCAGCGCTTTTTCTGAGGGCGCCTGACCAAAGGGCAGTGCATTGCTTTAATTAGCCGGTATCCATTGCCATCATCTAGATATCCTCGTTTATTCATCGCTAAAGCAGTTGGGGGACTTTATGCGATTGCCCATATTGGTAACGACGGGTATTTTTCCTCCCGACATCGGCGGTCCTGCAACTTATGTGCCTGCTATCGCCAAAGCACTGACAGAGCGGGGACACATAGTCACTGTGCTGACGACCAGCGAACCTGAGCACTTGCGATGGGACGACAGCGTTCATCCGTTCCCTGTTATTCGGATGAACCGACGCCAGAAAGTTTGGAGGCGCTTGCCTAATTATGTGGCTCAAATTTTGCGATATGGACGAACTGCCGATGTCATTTACGCTAACGGCATTTACTTTGAGACTGCGCTTGCCAACAAATTTTTGCGCAAGCCTTTGGTCATGAAGGTTGTCGGTGATGAAGCGTGGGAACGGAGCGTGCGAAAGGGCTGGACAAAAGACGGTTTTGAAGACTTCCAGCGCAACCGGCAGCCATGGCAGGCAGAACTACTGAAAAGACTTCGGTCGTGGTATGTGAGACAAGCAAATAAGATCATTGTTCCCAGCCAATATCTTGCCCGTTGGGTAGCACATTGGGGTGTTTCTAAGGAACGCATCGTAGTTATCTACAACGCTGTAGAACCTATGGATGGCGTAAAGCCGCTGACTGTTCCCTTAAAGACCTCTGTCAAGGCCATCACTGTGGGGCGATTGGTTCCTTGGAAGCGAATAGACCAACTTCTTGAAGCGTTAGTCCAAGTGCCTGAATTAGGTCTTATAGTGGTTGGCGAAGGACCCGAACGAATGCGTTTGGAAGCCCTTGCTGAAAGGCTTGGAGTGTCCGAACGGGTTTACTTTGCCGGATCTCGGAGCAAGGTAGAAACCCATAGTCTTATGGCTGCCTGTGATTTTTTTGTGCTCAATTCCACTTATGAGGGACTACCCCACGTGGTGCTGGAGGCGATGACATTGGGATTGCCTGTGGTCGCTACTGCTGTTGGTGGAACTCCTGAGATAGTAAAAGATGGTGAGACGGGAATTTTGGTGCTACCTGAAGGTGGTGATCTCGTAAGAGCCTTGCGCCGGTTAGTGGAGGACCCTGAGGGTCGCAAAGACATGGCTCACGCAGGGTGGGATTGGGTTGAAAGACGGTTCAGCATTAATCAAATGCTAAACCAGACAGAGACCTTATTGGTTGAGACAATGGCACGGGACGGTCAAAATGGACAAACTAACACTCTTAAAAAATCTTGAAGCCATAGCATGCAAACTTAGGACAGTTGGTTTACATCCGCTTACCCGGTTAGGTCGCGCTCTTTTATCCGTAATAGTTCGCAATGTGACGATTGAAATTGATGGCCTTTCCTTGTCAGGTTCTATCCGCCATTGGGGATACCTTTGGTCTCTTCAGAAGGGTGTGTGCGAAGCTTATATGGTTGAACTATTCAAGCAGATCCTCCGACCAGGTCAGGTGGTGTGCGATATCGGGAGTTTCATTGGTTACTACGCTCTTCTCGCTGGTTGGCGTGTCAGCAGTTCCGGCAAAGTCTTTGCGTTTGAGCCAGCCCCTCTCAATTTTGCCTACCTCCGCTGAATGTTAAGATCAACCGTTTTGAAGATATCGTGCTGACCTTTCAAAAGGCAGTGTCGGATAAAAACGAGCGTTTAGATTTCTACCTTTCTGCAAGGAGTCGAAGCACAAGCAGCCTCTTTAGTGAAGAAAGAAACGCTCGCAAGATTCAGATAGAAGCAGTCAGCCTAGACGATTTTCTGGACGATAGAGTAAGTGTAGACATTGTGAAAATGGACATTGAAGGTGGAGAGGTGCGGGCCCTGAAGGGCATGGGAAGGTTATTGAAAAGGTCACCACGGGTTACGATGTTTGTGGAGTGCAACCCTCAGGCGTTACAGCATGCAGGAAGCAGCGTAAAGGAGTTATTCCAGGTTCTTAGAGATTATGGTTTTCATGCTTTAGTCATAGACGAAGAAGCAAAATGTCTTCGGATGCTCGAGATTGGTGCCATTGAGGGAGTCAAGTATGTGAACCTCTTTTGCCAGCGACCGAGTGAATATGCAGGGTAAAAAGTGCCTATTCTTGGTAGCGAACTTTCCCCACACAGCGGACATTAGTCAACCCGAAGTTTTGGATTTTGTGCGGCGGAAATTTGAGCGCGATTTTCCGTGGTTACTTGTTGACGATTATAAGGTTGTCCTATCCGGGTTAGGGAAGAGATGGCATGGCATACGTGCTCAGCATAACATTATAAGTCACGCGGGTTGGCGTGCCAGCGGATGGATACCTTTGGATGCTGTTCTGGCTTGGCTGACCCACTTCTTGGATGCTTTTAAGGCTTCACGCCGAGCGTTGGTTATCAGTATTGCATCTACTCCGGAGGCCGGCTTGGGTATCGCGATAGCGCGATTGCTTTATAAAGGACGGGTCCGGTTAGTCGTAAGGGTCATAGGTCACACTGCAAGCAAGGCTTTGTATGTCCATGGGTTAAGATGGCGATTCCGTATCCTTGAACGAATTGAGGCATTCGTGCTTCGCCAAGCAGATTTAGTAGTGCCGATGGGGCAGTTCACAACGGAACTTGCCCTGAACAAGGGGGCAGATCCGGCAAAAATTGTGGTCCTACCGTTTCCCGTGCGCTGGGCAGACAGCGCAAGGGTCGAGCCACTTGCCCTTGAACCTTATGTGCTGTTCGTTGGGCGCTTAGAAAAGGAAAAGGGTGTGCATATTCTGTTGGAGGCGATGAAAACCGTCCTCCAGAGAGTACCGTCAGCCCGATTGTTGATAGCGGGGGATGGTTCATATCGGCGAGAGCTGGAGGCGCAGGTGGAATGCCTGGGCCTTACGGAAAGTGCTTTGTTCTTCGGATGGTTAGGCCCAGAGGAGCTTCAGCAACTATATCGCAAGGCACGAGTGCTCGTATTACCATCCATTTTGGAAGAAGGTTTGGGGATGGTTCTGGTGGAGGCAGGGTTGATGGGACGCCCTGTAATTGGTTCAGACCTTGGAGGTATTCGAGATATCATCCAGCACGGATACAACGGTTTTTTAGTGCCCCCTGGGGATGCAAAGGCACTGGCGGAGACAATCTTGGAAATCCTACAAGATGCGGAGCTCGCCTGCAGGATGGGCTTGGCGAACATGGAAGTTGCCCGTGCTTACCTAAGAGCAAGAGATAAGGCATTAGAGCAAGTGCGCTTAGCGATAATGAAGTGGCTCGAGTCTAGATGATTTCAGAAATTATAGAACGGCTTACAGCGGAAGTAAGGTTTGTCTTGCGCCACCGCTTAACGGTGGGTGCGGGTCACCTAATCGCCGCACAATATGTTGCGGCAGCCTTGAATATCTTGACGAATATAATGATGGCCCGCTTTCTGGGGCCGACGGACTATGGACTCACAGCATTGGTCGTGGCATTCCCGACCATTCTTTGGTCATTTGTAGGCATCAAGTCGGTATCGGTCATCACACGGTATGTGGCGGGTTTCCGGGCAACCAGCGACCTAGAGCGACTAAAGGATGTTGTGAAATTAGGTTATATACTGGACATTGGCTTATCGCTGTTAGCTCTTACTCTCGTAGCCGTAAGTGCCTGGTGGGTGGCAGGTCATTTTTATGGGCGGTCTTCTCTTGCATGGCTGATGGTCGCTTACGCAGCATCATTCCCATTTTTCTCCTTCAGTGGTGGGAGTTATGCGGTTTTATCCTCATGGGAGCATTGGCGGCTATTAGCGGTCTTCGAAATTCTATATCCACTAATAAAACTTTGCTTGGTTGCGGGATTCATTCTCTTAGGCTGGGGTGTTACTGGAGCGGTCGTAGGCATGGCTGTAGCCCAAGCTGTCATCGGAATCACAATGGTGATAACCGCCACTTATCTTCTCCTGCAGGATGGCATTGGTCCTTGGTGGCGTGCTTCGTGGGGAGCGATGGACGAGATTAAGGATGAATTGGTGAAATTTTTCGGTTGGAATTACCTACTGGTGACGCTAAGTGGACTGGTATCCCAGATACCGCTAATGCTCTTAGGAGGCCTTCGAGGACCCGAGGAGGCGGGGTTTTATCGACTCGCTATGAACATTACTACAGTTGCCTCTTATGCTAAGTCCTCATTAGGCAGGGTCACTTACCCCATCCTCTCTGCTCGATGGGCTGCAGGAGACCGAAACATGAATTTTGTATCACTAAACCGGTGGACACTCCGAGCCGGCGTGCCCTTATGCATGGTCTTCGTTCTCTCTACTCCTTTGTTGCCTTTCCTTATTCCATTGCTCTTTGGCAATGCTTTCCGTCCAGCAGTTTTACCTACTCAGATAATGATGGTCGGGCAGGTAGTTTCAGCTTTATTTTTTTGGCTGAACCCGTTTTATTTCGCTTCAGGTCGGATAGGAACTTGGGTCAAGGGCTATTCACTATATACAGCCGCTATCATCTTGGCCGGCACATTCGCGGCGTCTCACTGGGGTGTTGTAGGCTTGGCTCTGCTGGTTGCATCTGCGGAGGTGACTTTCTCAGCGGGGATGTTGGCTTTAGTCCCCCGATACCAAACGCACCAAGGTGGTCACCGATAATGAGAGTGTTCTCATGTCCTACGCCGGATGAAATGGGAAAATTTGCTGGAGTCGTCGGGGCATTTCCCCAGATTTGGCAGGGGAAAGTATTGGACGTTGGATGTCGGTCTGGTAATTTGGCGAAGGTTCTAACAGAGATGAACTCTAACGTCCATTATGTGGGATTAGACCTACGCCCCCCAGCAAATGTTGTTGGCAACTTAGAAGCGGGTTTGCCCTTCCAAGATAAAGCATTTGATGTGGTCGTTGCTCTGGATGTGCTAGAGCATACGGACGATATTTACAAAGCGTTCAGTGAATTGTGTAGGTGTGCTCGGCGATTTGTGGTTATCACTTTGCCAAACATATATGAACTGAGAGGTAGGTTGAAATTCCTGATAGGCAAGCGGCTGTCGGGCAAATACGGTCTTCCGCCTGAACCGCCTGCGGACCGGCACCGATGGATTTTTTCGTTAAACGAGGCGCAGACTTTCGTGAACTTTAGAGCACAATGTTGTGGCTTCAAGGTCGCTCAGGAAGGTTGCCTGATCGGACCGCGGCGTGCTCTCATAGTTCGCGCGCTTGTCAGTTATCTGTCAGAGTTATTCTGCCCCACATATTTAGCCCTACTGGAACGCGTATGAAGACTTGCTTCATTGGTGGTGCCCGTTACAGTCAACCCTTAGATACAACCAGCGCCAATAAGTTCAAAGCGTTGGGGCAGTTGGGAGAAATATTTGTCATCGGGTTCTCACAAGACCTGAGACCACGACGGTTCACACAGCATGCACATTTTTACCTCTTACCAAAATGGTCTCTGCCAG
>BEHT01000048.1 GCA_002898575.1 bacterium HR17 | reverse complement strand
GCAAATCGGCGATGGAAAAGGCGAAGGTTTCTTCGGCATCTTGCCAAAGACACGGCTTCAAATCTCTCAACCACCTTCACCACCTGAAAGGCAAGGCGATAGAAAAGTTCAGGTTCTTTTCCTTGACAAAGGGGGCAACCCAAGCATCGCTGACATCAAGGCAGGGATGGGACAAAGGCAAGAATGGGATGTGGTCGTAGGCTGGGAGACTGGACAAAAGACAAGGGGAACAGGGCAGGTTGACGAAGTTGCGGTGACCTTTGACGGCATCGGTTACGCCCCCAAGGGTGTCAGCCTTTGGTTAGTTGACACAGTGACAGGTCAAAGGATCTACATGAGGACACAGAGCGCTTATCGGTTCAAGCCTCAAGAGGGGGAAACTTCGCGTAGGTTCAAAATCATCGCAGAGTTGGGCAACGAAAGACCGTTGAGGATTGTCGGGTTGAAGGCGACCCCAATGAGAGGGCAAGGGGTTGTGGTGGAGTTTGGATTGACGAAGCCGGCACAAGTGGTAGCGGAGGTGCTGACATTGACAGGTAGGCGAGCAGCGGTGTTGGAGGGGCAAACGACGCGGTCGGCAGGAACGCATCGGCTCATCTGGCGGGGAACAAACGGCAACGGTGTGGCGGTCGGAACAGGTGTTTTTCTCGTGCGGTTGATAGCGACGGATGAAGAAGGGCGACAGGTGCAAGCGGTGACAACAGTATCGCTGCGATGAAAATGAGCGGGAGGATGCAAGGAGGCACCGAGGGAAAGGAAGGGACAAAGAATGCACCGCACACATCGGCTGCGGGTCGGGTTAGTTGGGGTGTTGGGCGTGATGTTGGTCGCTACTCATGGCGTGCAAGGACAGAGTGATCAATGGAGCGTCAGCACTGGCGTCTTTCTCCCCTTCACGGAACGGCTCGGCGGAGATTGGTCAGTGAGTGTAGATTGGCGGAGTGGACAACGGTGGTATCTCGGAGGGCGCTGGTTGCGCAGCAAGGAAGACCGCAGCCCCATACGCGGGACAGGGATGGCGCTCATGGTAGGGATGGTAGTGCCGGGAGAACATAAGGTTTTCAAACGGGAAGGAGTGCGTTACTGGTTGGGCTGGGGCGCTGGAGTTGGACGATTGGAGGCGACAGGACGAGGGCATACATGGCGGGGAATGGTGGAGGGGTTCATAGAGGCAGAGGTCGGGGGATGGGGTGTTCGGATCGGTAGTTGCTGGGGCGGACTGGATGGCACCAACGGATGGTTTCTCCTCTTCGTGCGCTATTTTTGAGAGCCCCAAAAGGTGGTGTTTGAAAAAATGGAGTGGCGCTGGGTGCTTCGCTTTGTTTCGGTTGGCGTGACAGTGATCGTGAGCGTGTTGGCGGGATGTGCCGGAGAGGCGTTTGTACAAGGGGCGAGCGGTGACCGCATACCGCCCCGCATTGAGCAGGTAACAGTGGTGCCAGATGAGTTGATCGCAATGGGCTGGCAAGTGCGGGTGGAAGCGACGGTAACGGATGCAGAGTCGGGGGTAAAACAAGTGGACGCGATGGTGACCTATCCTGACGGGCGGCAAGAGACGGTGCGATTGGAGGCACAGGGAGGAGCGTTTGTCGGCACCTTTGTGGCGCAATGGGACATGGCTGGAGTGCCGACGGAAGCCGAACGATGGGTCGTAGAGATAGCAGTGCGGGCAGTAGATCAATCGGGGAACAAGGCGCAGTCGGGACTGACAACGGTGCGGGTTGCTATACCACCTCCCCCAGTGCCTCCCAATTTTTAGGACGCTCTACGCGGCAGATGGGGAGGCGACGCCGTTGCTCGTCGCCGTCACAGGCGTAAGCCGCCCTCCAACCGCAACAGACACAGGAGCCCCCTAAAAACCCGACGCTATCGGATGCGCAAATCCGTCGCCACACCGGCGTCCAACAACACTGCGACCCCTGTCAACCTCCTTGCGGCATCGCTGACGACCCAAGCGACGCAATTTGCCACATCTTCTGGCTGCAAAATCGTGTTCAACGGGGAGGCGCTTGCCCACCGCTGCACGGTGGCTTCCGCTTCGGATTCGCTGAAAAGGAAACCGCCCAGGCAACCCCATCGCAGGGGTTGTCTGGGCGGCTCAGCCGTTACGGCGCCGATGTCGGCTTTAGAGCCAATCGTTACCGTTCTTTAGAACACGCACTTTTTCTGCACGGGGACCTTTCGCAGAGGACGCGACTTCCAACTCCACGCGGTCACCTTGCCGCAGAGTGCGGAATCCACCCTGCCCTTCAATGGCAGAGTAATGGACGAAGACTTCCGTGCCATCGTCACAGGCGATGAACCCGTAGCCCTTCGTCTCATTGAACCATTTGACCGTCCCTTGGTGCTTTGCCATGGCAGCACCGAACCTCCTTTGAGTTTCGCTTCGGTGCGTCTCGGCTGCGGCGTCCGTCCCCGTCAGGTTCGGTGCCGCCTGCACTACGACGACCGTAAGCGTCACCTAAAGGATAGCGATGTAACGCTTCTCACGCAAGGGTCAAAATAGCGGATTTCACCGCAACTTTCGGGATGTTATGGAGAAACAAGGCGCGCGGATACCAAGAACTGACATGGCGATGAGAGTTCCCTGAAAGGTTGAATGGCTGTTGTCTTTCAGTAGCCGCACATAGATGGGCACCGTGCTATGCTTTTGTCATGCTACCTGCGCTGGTGCAGGCAACGGCAACGACGCCAGTCGGCATTAAAGGGGGCGCGAAAGAACGATGTCCGAGGATGTGCAATACAAGTGGCAGGACTTAGCGCCGCCGACCCGCATCCTAATGGGCGCTGGTCCCAGCAATGTTGACCCGCGCGTCTTGAGAGTCATGGTGCATCAACCCATCGGACATCTGGATCCGGTGTTTTTGGCAATCATGGATGAGGTGCGGGATGGTTTGCGCCGCCTCTTTGGCACCCGTAATGGATTGACTTTCCCCGTTTCCGGCACCGGTTCTGCTGGCATGGAAGCCTGCATAGCGAACTTAGTTGAACCGGGTGACCGCGTGCTGGTGCTGGTGAAGGGCTTTTTCGGTGACCGTATGGCACAAATGGCTCGTCGCCTGGGGGGCGAAGTGACGGTGGTGGAGCAGGAATGGGGTGCTGCGTTTGACCCGACAACAGTGCGCCGCGCAGTCGCCCGCTGCCGACCAAAAGTCGTCTGCCTTGTGCACGCAGAAACTTCCACCGGCGTTTGGCAACCAGTGGAAGAAATCGCTGCCATCGTGCGGGAGCATGATGCCCTGCTCGTTTTGGATACAGTGACCTCGTTAGGCGGCGTGCCTGTATTGATAGACGATTGGGGTGTGGACGTCGCCTATTCGGCGACGCAGAAATGTATCGGTGCCCCGCCGGGTTTAGCCCCCGTGACTTTCAGCGCTCGCTCTGTCACTGCCTTGCAACGGCGCCGCCGTTCGTGTGTCAGTTGGTATCTGGACGCCCTTTTAGTGCAAAGTTATTGGGGCGAAGACCGCGCCTATCACCACACCGCACCGATCAACATGGTGTTTGCCCTGCGCGAAGCCCTGCGGCTGATTGACGAGGAAGGGTTAGACGCCCGTTGGAAGCGGCACCGTGTCAACGGGCAAGCCATGATGGCGGGCTTGGAGGCGTTGGGGTTGCAGTTATTGGTGCGCGAACCCGCTCATCGGTTGCCGGTGCTGATTACCGCTTTAGTGCCCGACGGCGTTGATGAAGGTCGGGTGCGTGAACGGCTCTTGCGAGAGTTTCACATAGAAATTGGCGCCGGATTGGGTCCGCTGAGGGGACGCATTTGGCGGTTCGGGTTGATGGGCTATTCGTCTCAGAAGCGCAATGTCCTGCTGGCGTTGGCGGCTTTGGGCACTCTGTTGCGCGAGGAAGGGTTCGCCTGTGACCCCGCAGCCGCCCTTGACGCTGCTCAAGCGGTTTATCGCGAACACGCGGCTGTCACCGTTGAGGTGTGACCTGTGACAGGGGTGACGAATGGGCATGACGATTGCCCGCCATCTCCTCCCGACGCTGTTGGTGCGGTTTTTGACCTGGTTGGGGGAGATCGCATGGTTGTTGAACGAGAGTGTTCGGGCGATAGGGATGTGGCGGTGGCAATGGTGGTTGACCGTTGAGCAAATCGCTGTGGCTGGATGGCGGTCGCTCCCGATCGTCCTGCTCACAATTTCTGCTGCCGGCGCTGTGTTAGCGCTGTATACAAGCGCGGAGTTGGCGGCACGCGGCGGAGATCAATTTCTCGGTTGGCTCATCGCCTACACGATTTTTCGCGAAGTCTCACCAGTAGCGACGGGATTGGTCGTCGCCGCACGGGTCGGCTCCGCATATACAGCCGAGTTGGGCACGATGAAAATTACCGAGCAAATCGACGCCTTGCGCGTTATGGGTGTCAGCCCGATCGCCTTTTTGGTCGTCCCGCGTCTGATTGCGTGTGTTATCGCCACGCCGGTTCTTTGCTTGGTAGGTGATGTCGCTGGGACAATCGGCGGCTATTTGGTAGCGACACGGTCGGGTGTGGCGCCTACTGTCTACATAGACTCTATCCGCACCTACATGGATTTCGGTGACCTTTTTTGGGGTGCGATGAAAGCCCTGCCTTTCGGCACGCTCATCGCATTGGTCAGTTGTCGGCAAGGGTTGCGCGTGGAAGGTGGTGCCATCGGTGTCGGGCGCGCCACGACTGACGCTGTCGTCATCTCGTTCGTGCTTATCTACGCGACCGACTATGTTTTGTCTGCTCTGTTACCACGCTAAGGGGAAGGGGGAACGCTTGTGAGCAAGGTCGCCGTCGTCACCGGAGCCGCACGGGGCATCGGTAAAGCCATCGCGACCCGCCTCGCCCGTGACGGCTACGCCGTCGTCGTCGCCGATGTGTTGGGCGATTTAGCCCGGCAAACAGCCGAGGAACTCCGCCAACAAGGTGCGACCGCATCGTCGTTTGCCGTTGATGTGCGCGATGAAGCCCAAGTGCAAGGGATGATCGCCCACGCGGTCAGGGAACTGGGGGGCGTGGATGTCCTTGTCAACAATGCAGGTGTTATGTGGCGGGGGAGCGTTGTGGAGACGCCGGCAGACGCTTTTGACTTTGTGCTGTCCGTGAACCTGCGCGGGGCGTTTCTGGGCATCAAGCACGCCGCACCTGTTATGCGCCGACGCGGCGGCGGTGTTATCGTCAACATCGCTTCCATCCACGCCTTCGCCACGCAAGCCGGCATGGCGGCTTACGCCGCTTCCAAGACCGGCTTAATCGGGTTGACGCGGGCTGCTGCGTTGGACCTTGGCGCATGGGGTATTCGGGTCGTCGCGATTTGCCCGGGCGCCGTAGATGCCCCGATGCTGCGCGACAAGGTCAGCGAATCCGAAGCGGAAGCCACCGTGCAGCGGTGGGCAAGCGCCTCCCCATTGAACACGATTTTGCAGCCAGAAGATGTGGCAAATTGCGTCGCTTGGGTCGTCAGCGATGCCGCAAGGAGGTTGACAGGGGTCGCGGTGTTGTTGGACGCCGGTGTAGCGACGGATTTGCGCATCCGATAGCGTCGGGTTTTTAGGGGGCTCCTGTGTCTGTTGCGGTTGGAGGGCGGCTTACGCCTGTGACGGCGACGAGCAACGGTGTTGCCTCCCCATCTGCCGCGTAGAACTTCACCCTTTGAAGGTTGCTGTTTTCGGGCAAAGTGACCGTCAGAGCACTCAAGGTGATCGTTCCCCGCGATGTCGTCCAGCGCCATGCGGTCGCCGCATTGGGGTCTCTGAGTGGGCGCGTATCGGTCAACGCTCGTAATTGGGCACCGTAAAGCAAGGGCACTTTGATTTTTTCGCCGTTGTCTAACACCAATTCGTAACCGCCGACCACCACTCTGTCAGGAACGATGAACCCCGTGGCGTGAATGAAGGTCAACTCCGTCGCCGCTTCATTGACTTCAAAAGTCAGTTCGGATGGAGCATTGTTTAACCACACGCTGCGTAAGGCGATGGCTTTTAACGCACCGTGAGGGTCGATAGGCAACCAGAACAAGCGGTAGCGCCACCGGCGGTGCGGTGGCGTTCGCACCGCTGTCGCTGGCAATCCCAACAGCTGCGCTACTGAGACATTGGCGGCACCCGAGCAATCTACGACAAACCCCGGCAGAGCGCGGATCGGTGTGTCTTGCCATAAGGCTTGAAAAATCGCCTGCCCTTCTGCAGGCGACCACACTGATTGCTCCCCTGCTGTCCAAAAGCAATCGGCGGCGCGGATATACGCCGCAAACTGATCAGGAAAGGCTTGCAAAGCGCGACGGTTAGCCCCGAAACCTATCCAAGTTGTTTGCACCATTCCCCATGCGCCATAGTCCCGTGCGGCGCGGGCGAAGCCGAGGATGTTCAGGAAGTTACGCCAAGTCGCCCCGATGACGGTGAACCCTTCGCGCCGCAGCACACCGACACTGGGATATTGCGGTGCCGGCTGATAGTGCCAGTCCACGACCACGATGTCTTTGGGCAACAAGCGCCGCGCCAGCCAAAAGTTATGGGGCTCGCCGCCATGGGCTGCGTCGGAAGCCTCATCAGGGCGCAACAGCATATCGCCCCACATCATCGTCCCGATGCCCCGCGCTTTGAGGAACTTGTAGAGCCGCTGCACATCGGCAGCAAACAGTTGGTGCAGGGGCGTCCCTTGACAGCGCGAACATTGCCCGAACCGCCCGCGGTTGAGCACTTCATCGTGCCCGATGTGCACCCAAGTGGGACGAAAAAGCGTCAGCACCTCGTCCAACAGGTCAAAGACGAGTCGGTAGGTGCGTTCGTTAGTGGGGCAATATAGGTAGGCACTGTCAGGGTCTTCGGCGATGTCGGCGTTCACTTTAGGCTTTTCTCCGCCCAGCGCCCCGAACAGGTATTCGCAATGGCTTAGCGTCGGCACCAACGGGATAACCTCCATCCCGTTGGCGCGGGCGATGTCCAGCAGCCGCTGGGCGCCTTCTCTGGGCAACGACCACGGCTGCCACAGCTCTGGATGCCGCTCCCACTTGAGGTGGTCTACTTGCACGATGAGGTGATTGAACTTGAGCGGTGCCAGCACCCGTTCAACCAACCGTCCGTGAATGTCCGGCGAATCGGCGTCAACGACAATGTGCACACCGCGGAACGCAAAATCAGGGTCATCGCGCGCAAAGATGCCGGGCACCATCAATGCCCCATCGTCAGTCAAACGCAACAATTGCCGTAAAGTTTGCACACCCCAGAACGCGCCAGCCTCGTCCGCCGCCAAAATCCAGACACCGTTGGGTGTAACCGCTAACGCGTAACCTTCCGGCAACAAGTCATGACGCAGTAACGGTTCCCATCGCGCGGCGATGTCGCGAAGAGGACTGCGGTGAGGTGCCACAACGATACCGCGTGCCACGACTGTTTCTGGCGTCCAAGGGCGGACGATGACTTCGCGCCCCCACTCGTCACGCAGCCATCGGGTCAGCGCCTCCGTGGCGCGACGGTAGTCAGGCAGTGCCCACACGAACACTTGCCGTCCTAACCGAAACGCCTCATCGTTCCACCGCCACCAACGCGGGCGCGGAATGAGCGGGAATTGCCAAGTCACCCCTTGAACGACATCAACCGGATGCACTGACGGGGCAGCGGTCGGTCTGCTAACGGTGAGCCACTGCGTCGGTAACACCAAGTCAACTTGTGCCGTCACCCTGTCGGTGTTTGCGCTCACCAATTCTGCCACGACGCGGTCAACTGACACGCGCCACCGCACTGTCAATCCCGTCCCGCTGAGACTGAGCATGACAGGACCAAACGGTGTTTGTCCCTGCCACTTGTTGCCTGTTAGGTGTGCGCCGCGCAACAGGTTCGGATTGACAAAAAGCCATGCCCATGCATCGCTCCCAGCGGGCAAGGTTGCCAAGAGGGTCAAACGGTTTGGCGCCAATCCGACGATCCACACACTCTCCCCTACCCCACCAATCCAACGCAGCGTCAACACGCTCAGTCGCACATCCCCGCCGCCGAAACGCATGCCTGTGGGAGGGGCGGCAGTCAACACCGGCGCAGAACGATATCGCACTGTCAAGCCGTTAGAATCCACACGCAACTGCCATTGCCCTTGCTGCCATTCCTGTGTTTGCTGCGTTTGTGCAGCGAGCGCTCCCGTCGTCAACGCGATCGCGGTTACGACAGATGTCGTCAACCGCCTGACCATGCCCGCGTTCACTCCTCTGGCGCCTCCGCGAGGATGGTGGCAGCGCTGGAAGTGCCCAGCCGCGTCGCCCCTGCGTCCAAAAGGGCTTTGGCTTGGTCGTAAGTGCGAATGCCCCCTGCCGCCTTCACCCCCACTCGCTCCGAAACGCTTTGCCGCAGCAACCGCACATCGTCCACCGTTGCCCCGCTCGGACCGAAGCCGGTGGAGGTCTTGACGAAATCCGCCCCCGCCGCTTCCACTAGGTGCGCGGCGCGGCGCTTCTCGTTGTCCGTCAGAAAGCCTGTCTCCAAGATGACTTTGATGACGACATCGTTGCGCAGGCTTTTGGCAGCGTCCACGACAGCGGCGATATCGGCGCGCACATACGCCTCGTCGCCGGATTTGAGCCGCCCGATCGCCATCACCATATCCAACTCCACCGCCCCGCTGCGCACCGCCCACACCGCCGACGCGGTTTTCACTTCCGTTGCCTCGGCGCCGAACGGAAAGGCGATGACGACGCCTGGCGCCACACCGCTCCCCTCCAATTCCCGCACGATGACCTCCAGCCAACAGGGCAGCACGATTAACGCTTTGAGCCGCCACGCTTTTGCCTGCTCGCAGCCCTTGAGCACATCGTCGCGTGTGGCGTCCGGCTTAAGAACCGCCAAATCAATCCGCTGCGCCATGGCACGCCGCGTCATCGCAATCCACCCGCCTTTGTAGGGCACGCTTTTGGCACGCCGCCCGTCGTTGCGTTCTGGGTAATGCCTTCCACAGAAGGCAGTTTTTTCAACGGCGTCGCATGCCGGCGGCTTTCAGGGCACGCACGAATTCGGTCACCCGCTGCCAATTCCCGTTACGCCCGTCGCCGAACTCTTCGTGCAACAGCCGCACCAATGCGCTACCGACGACGACACCATCGGCACCGTCCATTGAGGCGACGACGGCGACATGGTCCGGACGGCTGATGCCGAACCCGATGACAATAGGCTTGTCCGTGTGGGCACGGATGCGCCGCACTAAATCGGGCAAGTCGGGCGGCAGCGCCTCCCGTTCGCCCGTTACCCCCGTCCGCGACACACAGTAGATGAACCCCGTGCCGATTTCAGCGACCAAGCGGATGCGTTGCTCGGTGCTGGTCGGCGCCAGCAAAAAGATCGTCGCTAAATTCACCCGCCGCGCGATACTCAGCCATTCACCTGCTTCTTCGGGCGGCACATCTGTCAGCAACACGCCGTCGGCGCCCGCCTTCGCCGCATCACTGGCGAATCGTTCCAACCCGTAACGCCAAATCGGGTTGAAGTAGGTCATCAACACCAGCGGCACTTGGCTGTGCTGGCGGATAGCGTGAACCATTTCCAACACCGTCGCCACCCTTACGCCGCGCCGCAACGCGCGGTCAATCGCTGCCTGAATGGTCGGACCGTCTGCGATCGGGTCGGAAAAAGGGATGCCCAACTCAAACACATCGGCGCCCGCTTCCGTCCCGCGCAAAACGGCTTCCACCGTTTGCTCCGGCGACGGGTCGCCAGCGGTCACATAAAGCACCAATGCCAGCGTTTTTTGTTCGCGCAAGCGTTCAAAGCAACGGTGCAATCGTTCCATAGCGCCGGGCGCAACGGTGCGCTCGTTTACCGAAAAGGACGACGCGCCCTTTCACCCCCTTGCCTTAGCGCTCGCCGTTTGCCAAATAGCGATGACGAAGGCGCCGACACTCAAGCCCAGCAACGCTCCGCCGACGCTGTCGGCGGGGAAATGCACGCCTAAATAGACGCGTGATAGCGCAATCGTAACCGCCAACGCCCACCATAACAAACGAGGCGGGGCTACGGACTGCAAAACGCGCGCCACCGCAAACGCGTTGGCGGCATGGGACGACGGAAACCCGAGCGATCGTCCGACCCCATCTACCAGCCGCACGCCGCGCACCAAACGCGGCGGTCGTTCACGATGCACCAACTGTTTAGCGACGCGGCTGCTCAACCCATCGGCAAGGCTGATCGCCACCGCTATCGCCAGCACAGTTTTGAACCATGCGACCGCGCTGGCGCGCCTGCAGCGGTGACGCCACCAAAACACGACCGCCAGCCACACCAAAAGCCCCACCCACACCGACGGCATCTTGCCCATGCTGGACAGGAATCGCATCACCGCGTCCAGCGGTGCGCTTGCCCATCCGCGATTGACCCACCGCAGCAAGGCGCTGTCCATCGTCGTCAGCGGCTGCCAACCCACCGCAATGGGCACGGCGAGGGCGAGAAACAGCGCCAGCCACAGCGCCGCTTCGCTCAACGGGGAAATGCCAGCAACAAATAAAGCGAACCGGCGACCAACGCGACGAACCCCAGCGTCAAAGCGATTGCGCCAAGCCGCCAACCCCATGAAGTTTCCTCCCGCCATCGTTCTACGAAAGTCCAAACGACATCGCGCATCATTCCATAAAGCAGCACAAGCACGACGACGAGGGTGATGACAGCGCCGATGCGAGCCAACCAAGTCCACACGAACTGTCTCACCACCGAACCCGAAAATCCGTAAATTCACCTGTCGCCAGTTCCCAATTGATGTCCACGCGCTCCACGACGGCACCGCTGGGTCCACGCTGCACTACCTTAAGGAGTTGTTCCAACTGCTCGCGGTCACCTTCAGCGACAATTTCCACACTGCCATCTTGCAAGTTGCGGACGAAGCCCGTGATGCCACCGATGCGATGGGCATGATGGACGACAAAGTATCGGAAGCCGACACCTTGCACGACGCCGCGCACGAAAGCATGAAGCCGCATCGTCTGTTTTTGCGGTCGCTCTGCCATGCCCATCACTCCTTTGGCACAGAGCGGGTTGCCAAGTAAAAACTGACGCCGCGCGCTGCGATCAGCGATGCCACATAGCCCAACACAAACAACAACCCCACCCGGACACACCAACGCACCAACCAATCCCACAGCGGCGTTCGGTCATTTGGGTTGCTTTTGAGCAGTAACTCTTTACCTGCCTCCAACTCGTTAAACAATCGCGCCGTCCAGACAAACACCGTCACCATCAGCCCGACGCCCAACAAAAAAATCAAAACACCTAACCATCGGGCAAACACATCGCTGCGCAGTTGCCTTTGTGCCATTATGCTCCACTCCGCTACCTCAGCAGCATGCGCGTCAACTGCGATCGGTCACTGTAGCCCCCTGTTCGTCAAGTGTCACGACGCGCCACGCACCGTGCTGCCCGTGCGCTTTCAAAGATTGCCACATAGCTTGTGCGACCGTTGCCGCTGTCGCTGCGTCGGCGCACCACGCCGCCACTGTCGGACCCGCCCCGCTCAGGTGAACGCCCAATGCGCCGGCGTCCAACGCCGCCGCAAAGACTTGCGGCAGCCAAGGCAGCAGTTGTTGCCGATAGGGTTGATGCAGCCGATCTTGCATCGCGTCCCGCAGCACAGCGAACTCACCGGTCGTCAATGCCGCTACCAACAATGCCGCGCGGCTCAGGTTGAACACCGCGTCCCTCAGCGGCACCGTCGACGGCAACACGCGGCGCGCTTGGTCCGTCGGCAACGGTTCTTCGGGAACGAGTAACGCCAAATGCACCGCCTTTGCGGGCATCAATCGCACCCATCGCACGCCGTCGTCCGCCATCACCGCCACGGCGATGCCACCCAACAGCGCCGCCGCCACATTATCGGCGTGTCCCTCCAATTGCGCCGCCAACGCCAGCAGGACATTGCGGGGGAGCGGTGGGTCCAGCAGAGCGTTAGCGGCGACCAACGCTCCGACTCGCACTGCTGCCGAACTGCCCAGCCCGCGGGTCAGCGGGAAACGGTTGTCCAGCCGCAATTGAAACCCGCATTGCAGCGGCACCGCCTGCCTTTCGTCCACATGCGCCATCAGCGCTTTGATGGCTTGCACGGCGATGTTGCGCTCATCACGGGGCAAACTGTCGGCGCCTTCACCGTCAATGTCCACGACCACGCCGTCGTGGGGCGCAGAGAGCGTCACAAAACTATGCCAACTCAGCGCGGCGCCGAGGGTGTCAAACCCACTGCCCAAATTCGCCGTCGTCGCAGGGACACGCACTGTCACCATCGGCATCGCTGTCACCCCGTTCGTCACTTGCTACCAAAAAGATGGGCGACGACAATTTTAGCGGTTGTCGGCGCTGAGCCCTGACGATCAAACTCAAGCCAGTTGGCAAACGATCTATCGCCCGACCAAAATTTTGCGGGCTCATATCGCTACCAACATAACGCCGTAACTTAAACGCAGGTGCATGGCAGATGCGCGCGGTGGCAGTAGTCCTCCTTGCCGCTGTCGTCGGTTACTTGCCTGTTGCGTTCGCGTTGCGGCGACCGCCGCCGCTGATGGGCGACGAAGCCTATTACGCCCGCGTGCCAGTTGAGATGCGCCAGCGGGGCGATTGGCTCGTGCCCTACTTCAACGGTGAGCCGCGCTACAAAAAGCCCCCGCTGCTTTATTGGTGCGTCGCTGCCAGTTACGCGCTGCTGGGCGAAAGCGAAGCGGCGGCACGGTTGCCTTCCCTGCTCGCCATTTGGGCTACCGCCGCGTTGCTCATCTGGTTTGGTCGGTGCGTTGGCGACGCGTTGACAGGTTGGCTGGCTGCTACCGCGTTTTTGCTCAACCCGATGACCGTGTTGCTGGGCAATTGGGGTGCCCCCGAAGCAACCCTGACCTTTTTCGTCACGGCATCCACCCTCGTCCTTTGGCACGGCGCGCTGGTGTCGGGCACGAAGACGCAAAGGGGCGTTGCTCTTTGGTGGCTCAGCGGCGCGTTGGCGGGATTGGGCACCTTGACGAAAGGAGCGCCAGGGCTGGCGCTGCCGTTGCTCGGCGTTGGGCTGCTGGTGGCAGCGCGCTGGCGACGGCTACCCGCTGCCATCGGCTGGCTCCTCAGTTGCGCCTTTGTCGCTACGCCCTGGTTTGTCGCGGTCGGGTTGCGAGAAGGGCAAGCATTTTGGCAGGTGTTTTTGTGGCGTGAACATGTTCAACGCGTCGCCGCCCCAATGGAAGGACATCACGGACCGCTGTGGTTTTACTTGCCCGTGCTGATTTTGGCTTTGTTCCCTTGGAGCGTGCGGCTGCCCGCTGCTCTTTGGCACGCCGTCAAGGGCACCTCTTTTGCGCGCGCTGTGTCCCTCGCCCCGCCCTCCATTGACGGGCTGATGGCGTGGTGGGCGCTGGCGGTCATCGCTTTGTTTTCCATCGCCGCCACCAAGTTGCCGCACTACATCTTCCCTGCGTTGCCCGCTTGTGCGTGGCTGTTGGCGAAACAGTGGCAGCGCCCTGCGACGCGGGGTGAATGGGCGATGGCAGTGCTCATCGGTTTGACTACTGGGGTGACCCTGCTGCATTTGCTGGTCAACCAGTTGCCCGACGCCCTTATGGCGTTTCTGAGGCGCTACGATTTCGCGCTGTCAGCGGACGAGTTTGATGCGGCGCTGAGGGCGCTGACCCCATCGGCATTTGCCTTTGCTGCGACGGGCATCGCGGCGGCGTTGCTGGTCAGCATTACCCGATGGCGGTGGAACGCAGTGACGGCGGTCACCGCACCGTCGCTAATGGCGGTTAATGCCGCTGCGCTGACTCTCACCGTGTTGCTCAGTGGTTGGGCGGCGCTGCACTGGACAGGCGGTGACCGGGCAGCGCAAGCGTGGCGCTCGGCGCGCCACGCCGCAACCTTCGGCAGCGACACGGAATGGGCAGTGTTCTACGCCCGTCGCATGGTGCCAATGCTGCGGGATGAAAAAGCGTTGCACCGTTTCGTGCAAACGCAGCGCGGCGACGCTGCTATTTTGGCGCGGGTAGATTTTGCGCCCGCTTTGCGACAAGCGGGTTTGCACCTCACACGCTTCGGCATTTGGGTCGTGGGACGCTGATTGGAAGGTGCGCCCAACTTGCAACTGCAATTTAGTGGGCAAAAAACCCGACCTTTAGAAAGGGGTGACGGGCAATGGATTGGTCGGTGTTTGACGGCGTTGCGGTCGGGCATGTGACAGATTTGGAGCACGCGACGGGCGTGACAGTGTTGCTGTTTGAACAGGGGGCAACGGCGGGTATGGAGTTGCGGGGCGGCGCGACCAGCACTTTCGGCACCGATGCCGCCAACCCGCTGCATCTCGTCCCGCACCTTCACGCCATCGTTTTCACAGGCGGCAGCATGTTTGGGTTGGAGAGCGTGTTCGGTGTGATGCGCTGGCTGGAAGAACGGGGCATTGGGTTTGACACCCAAGTGGCGAGGGTGCCCATTGTCAGCGGCGCCGTCGTGTTTGATTTGCGGGTCGGTTCCGCCTCGGTGCGCCCGACGAAAGAGTGGGGCTATCAAGCCTGCCAAAATGCGGCGCCGACGGAAACACGGCAGGGCAATGTCGGCGCCGGGGCAGGCGTGACGGTCGGCAAGGTGAAGGGGTTGGACTTCGCAATGAAAGGAGGCGTCGGGATCGCCTTCACCCGTATCGGCGCCAAAGTGCATGTGGCAGCGTTGGCGGTTGTCAACGCGTGGGGCGACATCGTGGACTTTCGGACGGGACAGATGGTCGCAGGTGCCCGCGACCGCACGACAGGCGAATGGCTGAACACGGAGCGGTTGTTACTCAGCGGCGAACACGGTTGGGGCTTCCAACCGATGCTCGTCGGCGAAAACACGACGCTGGTGGGCGTCGTGACCGATGCAGGGTTGACGAAGGGGCAAGCGATGAAAGCAGCCCAATGGGCACAAAACGGCTTAGCCCTTGCCATCCGTCCCGCTCACACGATGTATGACGGCGACTTCGCCGTTGTCGCGTCCGTCGGTACCAAGCGGTGCGACTTTCACGCCCTTTGCGTCGCTATCCAGCACGCCGTCGCCGATGCCATCCTTAACGCCGTCCGTCACGCCCAACCGCTGCACGGCATCCCAGCCCTCGGGTGAAACACAACCTGCCCCCAATAACGCTTGTGGGGAACGACCAGCAGGTCGCCCCCTACGGAATGATTGCCCGTCGCGCTAAGAGGTCATTGCGGTGGGGCTTGGCGATAGACCCAAAGGTCGGTGCCAGGCAGCGGTGGAGCGTTGAAGGCGCGATCGGTGTTGGGCGGGTTAACGCTGCCGTAGCGCGTGACTGCCCACCACGCGAACTTGTTGGCATTCAACCCTTCCCTTGCTAAGCCTTCCAGTTGGTCATGGTGGATGATAACCCGCACCGTGCTGCCCCTGACTTCAAAAGGTAAATTGTTCAGCAGCACGGTCGCAGGAGGTGTGCCCCCGATGGGACGCCCTGCTTGACCCGCTTTTGTCAAGTTGGCAGTAAACTGTGTCCCATCAAATAGCAAGTTGACGGAAAAGTCGCCGGGGTGCAAGATACCGTCGTTCGTCCCGTCCTTGTCAATGAACCATGCGTAGAGCGTCGTTGTGTCGGGGCGCACGGGGGCAGCCAACTCCATGAAGAAGACGATTTGGTCACGCCCAATTTGGGTGACCTTCGCTTTCACGATGTCCGCGAAGGCAGGATTGGTGCCGACATCGCCGACCGTATCTTCAATCACGCTGTTGCCACTGCCGCCGACGGCAAGGCTGCGCGAAAGCAGGGGCAAAAATGATGGCTCGCTTCCCCCACCTCCGCATCCGAAGAGGCTCAATCCGATGAGAACAGCGACCGCGCCAAGCAGTCCGTGACGCCGCATCGTGTTTCCCTCCTTGACTGTGATTTGGGGCTGCGAACATTCGCCACCTTTTCAACGCATGGCAGCGGTGTGAAGTTCCCAGCGCATCGTTTTTGTCCACAGCCACCAGTTGACAGGACAAACGATCGCCCATGCGCCAGCGACCCATGAGAGGGGCGGAAACCAACCGCTCTTGAAATTGCTCGCCATCGCCCAAATGCCCAATGCGGCGACGGCGAAACACAGCACGCCTTGCAGAACAGTCGTTGCCCACCATTGCGCGGGTGTCACCTTTATGTGTGTAGAACGCCGTGGGCGTCGGCGCCAGAGCCACCAACCCACCAGCCCCCACAGCCCAAACCCGCAAAGGCTCGTCGTTTGCCCCGTCGCCCACAGGTCCGCGATGACCTCAAAGCGGGATGCCAGCCAACGGTAGCCTGTTCGGACAGCATGTGGGTCGTAAAGGACAGCACAATGTCTGCGCCGCAACGCCTGCAACACCTTTGGGGGTGTCGTCGCCCATGCGGGCAACACCGTCGCCACTCGCGGCATGTTGCCGCTCCGAAAATCCAAACTACCCAGTGCGATGAGTTGGTGCTTGCGGCACAACCGCTGCAACCGCTTGTCGGCAATGGCACCGCTGTTGACGATTTCAAAGCCATCAACGCCCCACGCTCGCAGGTCATCGTAAGCGTAGCGCCCCGTCCACGCATGAGCGGCGATGACCAGCCCGCCCGCCCCTTTGGCGGCGCGGATGACCTCTGGGACGCTGAAACGATGAGGCGCAAAGTCTTGCCGAACGCCCAACAGGAGCAGATGCGTCCGACCGCGAAACTCCTCACCTGGCACGACGACCACACCGCCACGCCAGCGATGAACGAACGCCGACGCCTGCAAACTTCCTCGCACCGTGTTGCTGTCGGTGACAGCGACGATTCGGTAGCCTTTGTGCCGATGCCACAGGACGAGTTGAGCGGGCGACAAAACACCGCCGGCGGAAAAGTGTGAATGAGCGTGAAAGTTCGCCAGCACGAAAGGCGCCCCCTCTGGCGCAACCCATCGCGTCCCAAAAGGCACGATGGTCGTCAGCCACATCACCGCTACTTGTGCCCCTGCCAGCGTGAGCAACGCGTTGTTTGCCGCCAAGACCGCGAGGGCGAGGCGCAATCCCCACGACCGCTGGCATCGCCACAGCACCAGCAACCCAATTGCCAGTGCCACGGTAGCGAAGATCGTCCCCGTGATTTTGGCGTGGGGTGCGTCGCCGACGAGCGCGACGATCCAGCGTAGCGGTTCCAGAGGGGCAAACCACAGCGGCAGCGGCGTCAACTCCTGCCGCACCATTTGCGCCGCCCATTTGCCCAACCGTTCACCTGCGGGTGTCGTCGCAAACCACGCCAGCGGTTCCATCTTGGTGAACCCCCGCGCAAATTTAGGGCGCGCCGCTTCTATCCGCCAGCGTTTTCTGTGCTGGGTGCGCCACAATGAACTTTCGGGCGATATGGGCGATGGCAACCGAACAAACGATTGTCGGTATTGACCCTGGCACGCGACAAATCGGCTATGCCGTGCTCGCGGTGACGGCGACGCGGTGGCAGGTCATTGACTGCGGCGTCGTCCGCACACCCAACGGGCTACCTGTTGCCGCACGGTTAGCGCAGCTGTTTGACGAAGTGACGGCACTGTTACAGGAACATGCCGCTGATTGCCTTGTCGTGGAGGAGCCCCATGTACGCCCTTGGGGCGTGAAATCGGCGCTGGCGGTAGCCCAAAGCGTTGGCGTCGTCAAAGCCGCCGCAGCGAAAGCAGGCGTCACCGTCGTCAGCTACCCTTACACGCAAGTCAAACGGGCATTGACGGGCAGCGGGGCAACGGCGCGCTCCGTTTTGGCGGTGGCGGTGCAGCACCTGCTGCAACTGGCAGAACTGCCGCCTTGGCAAGATGCCGTTGACGCCCTTGCCTTTGCCCTGTGCCACTGCTTATTGGTGCCCCAACGGCAGGAGGTGCCCTTGCCCCAATGATCGGTCGGCTCAAAGGACGGCTCGCCGAACGCTACGACCAGCGGTTGGTCGTGGATGTCAACGGCGTCGGTTACGAAGTTTTTGTGCCCGGCGTCGTCGCCCAATGGGCACACAATTTGCGCATCGGTGACGAAGTGGAATTGGTCACGCTCTACCTGCTGCAAATGGAACCGGGACGGGCGACACCCTTGCTCATCGGTTTCCGCAACGCGTTGGAACGGGAGTTTTTTGAGCGGTTGCTGTCGGTGCCCAAGTTGGGGGTGCGAGGGGCGCTACAACTGTTTGCCGTGCCGATGACGATTTTAGCGCGAGCGATTGAAGACAATGACCAAAAAGCGCTGATGCGGTTGCCCGGCGTCGGGCGCCAACGCGCCCGCGAACTGGTCGCCAGCCTGCAAGGCAAAGTCGCCAAGTTTGCGCTGCTCCCCGCAGAGGAAGAACTTGCGCCCACTGTCACCGATGTCGTCAGCGAAGCGCTGGAAATTTTGCAGTCGCTGGGCTACACCCGTGCGGAAGCCCAACACATGATTGATGTCGCTTTGGAACACCTACCCACACCCTCAAGCGCCGAGGAACTCATCCGAACCGTGTATCAAATGCAGAGGGAGCAAAAGGCAGGATAATGTGCAAAGGGGCAGGATGTGAAGGGAGAGAAGCAGTGATGCCAACTGTGAAAGGTTTTCGTGTTCTGTTGACAAGGGGACGATTGTCAAAAGGATTGTTAGCGATAAGGCGAAAGTTTCAACATCTTTTCCCCTCCTCGGCACAAAAGATAACTGTGTTTTTTGACGCTGAAACAACACCGCACCTGAAGCCATACACGCCCTACAAAAGCATGACGCGGGAGTGCCGCATTTACAATCTGCGTCAGTGGTTCCGCAAGCATCAGGCAGTAGTTGGAGATTGGGTTGAGGTGATTGTGGAGGAAACCGGCTATAGGCTTGTTTTTCGCAAGCGCAGCGAGGAAGAAGCCAAACACCGTGAGGAATTGCAAAAGGCTGAGACGGAAGAGCAGGCTCAAGAGGCGTTGCGAAAGTTAGCGCGAACGCAACGGCGCTCCCTGCGCCGGACCGCCTTGAAGGAGTTGCAGCGTGCCGCAGAGCGAACTTGGGAACGGAAAAGAGTGATTGTCGCGCCTAAGGAGCGCTATGAAGGCGTGCCTGCAAGCCTGCGGACATTGCTCAAAATTGTTTATGAAGGACGCTGCCAGATTTGCGGTTTCACTTTCCTCAAACGCAACGGGGAACCTTACTTTGAAGTGCACCACATTGACCCTACCGGTGGTCACCAACCCCAAAATCTGTTAGTCCTGTGCGCAAACTGTCACGCGCAGATGGAACATACCGAAGTCACTGTAGAACGAGATGATCAAGGTTGGGTGACAGCGGTCGTTATTAACGGCGAACGGCGTCCGATTCGTCAAGCACTCAATACCTCGCCAGTCACGATGGCGATACTTTTTGCCCTCTACAGTTTGTCAATACTTGCCCGCTATACAGTGTTACATTGGATTTAGGTGATGCCCATGCGGAAGAGGTGGGTTGTGCCGACACCGACGGAAAGCGACGACGAGCAAATGTTGATGGCGTTGCGCCCTCAGCGGTTGGACGAATACCTCGGGCAACGCGCTGTCGTGGAGCGGTTGCGCATCGCCATTGACGCTGCCAAACAGCGGGGCGAACCGCTGGAACACACGCTCCTTTACGGTCCGCCTGGCTTGGGCAAAACGACTTTGGCGCACATCGTCGCGAACGAATTAGGTGTCGGCATCATTACGACGGCAGCCCCCGCGTTGGAACGAGCGGGTGATGTCATGGGTTACCTGCTGAGTTTGCAGCGGGGCGAAGTGTTATTCGTGGACGAAGTGCATCGCTTGGCACGCCCCGTTGAAGAGTTCCTGTATCCCGTGTTGGAAAGTTTCCGCGTGGACTTTAACCTGAGCAAGCGCCCTGGCGCTAAGCCCCATCGGTTTGATTTGCCTGCCTTCACCTTCATCGGGGCGACGACGACAGCAGGGCGGTTATCCAAACCGCTACGCGACCGCTTTGGGTTGAAGTTTCGGCTGGAGTTTTACGGCGTGGACGAACTGACACAAATCGTCCAGCGGGCAGCGCAATTGTTGGGCGTGCCCATTGATGTGGACGGGGCGCAAGAGATTGCCCGCCGCTCGCGGGGGACACCGCGCATCGCCCATCGGCTGCTGCGGCGCGTCCGCGATTTCGCGCAAGTGAAAGGGGATGGGTGCATCACCGCCGCCGTCGCCCGCCAAGCCCTAGTGCTGGAAGGTATTGACGAATTGGGCTTAGACCAACTGGACCGAGACTACCTGACGGCGCTTATCCGTGAATTCGGTGGTGGACCGGCTGGCTTGGAAGCGTTGGCAGCGCTCCTACAAGAAGATGCCCGCACCCTTGAAGAGATGGTGGAACCCTTTTTGCTGCAAATCGGGTTCATTCAACGCACCAAGCAGGGACGCATTGCCTTACCCAAAGCCTACCGCCATTTGGGCATAGAACCGGCTGCTCCCCATCAATCGCCTTTGCCTTTGTCCGCTTCGGAAGCGCCATAAAGGTGTGATGTGCTGCATCCTTGCGAACGGTCTTGCGTTACGCGCAGTCAATTGTCGTCATCGCTTCGGGGTGTGAGGCAAAGCGCTGGCGTCAAACGCGTTAGGTCAGCAGGGTGGGACAAAATGGCAGTGACACCGTGTGGAGGGCGCTGCTGGGGATGGCAAGCTTTTCCTTTGTCAAAGCCCGCCGCGCCCGACGCAATTTTGCCTGCAACCTTGGTAACACCTCAACCGCGTTAACGCCCTCAAAATTCGTGTCCCGATGCGCTCACATCGCCGCCTTGCATGGCGCGCTGAAACGCACTGGCGATATCCTTCGCCCAGCGCGTTGCTATCGGCAATTCACTGCCCGTAAAAATAATGGACGCTAAAGGCGCCCAGCGGCAGATGCAGCGAAGCGCGTTGGTGGAAAGGAGCGTGGCGCAATGGCGAAGGAGTTACGCATCGTTCGGGTGGAAACTTTTGTCGCGCAGCACCCCGTGCGCGGGTTCTTTCGCTTTTTCCCGCAAGACACGACGGGGCGGAGCGTGCGTCCAAGCGTTTTGGTGAAAATCACGACGGACGACGGGTCAGTCGGTTGGGGTGAAACGGTGCCCATCCCGCTGTGGTCTTACGAGACGGTGCAAAGCGTCGTGACGACGATTGAGCAGCATTTGGCACCCGCTATCGTCGGCATGGACGGGACGGATATCGCAGGTATTCATCGGGTCATGAACCAGCGCATCGCAGCATCGTTCAGCACAGGGCAACCGTTTGCCAAAGCGGCAATTGACTTAGCGCTGCACGACCTTGTGAGCAAAGCCCTTCAAGTGCCGCTCCCGCGCCTTTGGGGACGGACAGCACAACCGACTATCACTTTGAGTTGGACAGTGAATGCACCGACGCTGGAGCAAGCCGAGCAAATCGTCGCTGAGGGCAAAGCGAGGGGGTTTCGCCACTTCAACATCAAAGTCGCCCCCGACCCCAAATTTGATATCGCGTTGGCGAAGTTGGTGCGGCAACTGGCGCCCGAGGCTTTTCTGTGGGCAGATGCCAACGGCGGTTACGATGTGGCGACGGCATTGCAAGTGGCGCCAAAGTTGGCGGAGGTAGGTGTAGATGTGTGGGAGCAACCGCTGCCCGCTAACATGCTGTCGGGTTACGCCGAACTGAAACGACAAGGGGCATTGCCCATCGTCATGGACGAGGGTGTCGTCGCCGTGCGCGATTTGTTGGAGTTTTGGCGGCTGGGGTTGCTGGACGGCGTGGCAATGAAAATCCCGCGCATGGGTGGGTTGCTGCCTGCCCGTCGCTGTGTGGAGACGGTGTTGGAGTTGGGCTTGCTCTTTCTGGGTAGCGGGTTGACCGACCCGCCGCTGTCGCTAGCGGCGCACCTGGTGCTCTATGGCAGTTACGGGTTGGCGTTCCCGGCAGCGCTGAACGGACCGCAGTTTTTGGAGCCATCGCCCCTTTACAGCCCACTGCACATCAACGGCGACCAGATCCAAGTGCCGACAGGGTTGGGTTTGGGCGTGACCGTCAACGAAACCGTTTTGCATGGACAACGCTGACCCAAGCCGCCGAACAGCGGCGCTTTGGAGAAGTGCCCTCCGAACGACAAACAATGCGCCTCTCAGAGGGCGGCTCTCCTGAGCCGCCGAATAGCGGCGCTTCGGAGAAGCGCCCTCCGAACGACAAACAATGCGCCTCTCGGAGGGCGGCTCTCCTGAGCCGCCGAACAGCGGCGCTTTGGAGAAGTGCCCTCCGAACGACAAACAATGCGCCTCTCGGAGGGCGGCTCTCCTGAGCCGCCGAATAGCGACATGAACACCATAACGGCGCGCCGGGAGGCGCGCCCTCCGAACGGCAGACAACAAGTCAGCTCTTCAGAGGACGGCTCTCCTGAGCCGCCGAACAGCGGCGCTTCGGAGAAGCGCCCTCCGAACGACAAACAATGCGCCTCTCGGAGGGCGGCTCTCCCGAGCCGCCGAAT